>NZ_JBQHSE010000011.1:0-96249 GCF_052066395.1 Bariatricus sp. HCP28S3_A4
ATCTGTCGATTCAACCGTTCTTGAAAAATCTCTTAAAGAATTTTCAGGGTTGTTGTCTATTGTTTAGTTATCAATGTTCTTTCTTCTCTGTCTCGCGACAGCTATATTAGATTATCACATCTTCAAGCTTCTGTCAAGACTTTTTTATTTTTCTTTTTTGCCGATCCGTTCTTCGGAACTCTATTCTTCAGAGCGACAGCTTAAATAGATTATCACATCTTTCGACGTTTGTCAACAACTTTTTTCTTATCAGACTTCTGCATGCCGCCCCCTGGCCTCTGTCTCAGCCCTTTCGGAAATCAGTTATGACCCGCTGCCCGGCCCCTCATTTCTGATTCCTGTCCGGTCAACGAGTCATATCTTACCACTTACTTCCTTAATTGTCAATGTTTTTTCTCTTTTTTATTTTTTTCATGCAATTCAGATAGTTTAATATAGATTTTTCCAGTTACATTATATATTTTTTTATAACCGTACAATTTCCTGTATCTATCTAAATACAGTTATTAATTTCATTATGTAATTATGTTCGTATAATAATGTCAGAAATTCATCTTCACGAATCATTCCCATAAGTGTTTTTCCAATCTCAGTCGTATATAATAATGTGATTCCTACAAAAATAAACCCAACAATAATCAAGGAAATAGATGCACCTACAAGCATTCCTGCCAATCTGTTCAGGATTCCCAGAACCGGCAGCTCAGTAACGAAATCCAAAGCAAATACGATTGCTCTTACAACGATTGTCACAATAACAAATGTTCCCAAAAAGGAGATAATATCAATAACCAGCTTAGCAAAATATTTGCTGATATATTCCATGAAAGTAGTGGCTCCCAATGCACGATAAACTTCGCTGTTGTTATTGCTCAAAAGCAATTCTTTAAACACATCCGGAATATCGGATCCCTCAATTGCCGCAATCTGAGCCTGGCGCGGTATCTCCGCATCATTCAGAATTTCCGCTGCTTTTTCCTGCGTATGTCCCTCCAGAATTCCTGCGGAAATTCCATATTTTGCGAGATCCTCACCCGATACCTTTCCATCCACAATATCCTGCACTGTAATTCCCGCCGTCGCCAACTGTTCTTCTGTAACTCCCGCTCCAGCCAGTACTGCTCTCACCTGTTCTTCCGTCAATCCCTCTGCTGTCTGTCCTCCGGAAATTAATTTTGTAACAGTATGAATGCATTGTTTTTCCAACATTTCATCCACCGGAGTAAGGGAAATGACTGCCTTACTCACATAAGGCGTAGCAACAAATACCACCGCAATCGTAAAAAGCGTCGCAACTAATGACACCGCAATCCGCACGCCCCCTCTTACAAATCCGACAAGTACTCCTACTAATAAGATACCAACAACTATAATCAATAACCAATTCATACGCACTCCTATTTCACCAGACGAATTTCTTCTATACCATCGGCGTTCATCACTAAGTATTTATTTATTCCCTGAAGTGGCAGGATCTCCATAATCTCTTTATCCATCTCCCCTTCAAATTTTTTTACCCCAAGTTCAGAATAAATCAAACTCTTCTTTCCATCATACATGATAACATTGCCATTTGAAACTTTAATATTACTGTACTCCCCTTCAAAATCTCTGGACAATGCCAGATTACCGGACATATTATAAAGTCTCAGTTCATAGCCTTCTGTTCCCACATTTTGTAATATAAATCCAATATATTCTTTATCATAGAAAACACTTTTTATTTCTTTTTCAATTTCCACTGATTTTGACAATTCCGGCTGATTTGTACCTCTGTAAATCAAGAACGCCCCATCACCGATAAGGACTGATGTTTTATTGTTTGCGAAAAAAGATACAGGAATTACCTGGTTTTTATAAATCTCTTCTGCCACCGGCACACCGTATTCTTCGTCAGTATTTGCAAAATCATAATACGCCACTCGAGTCGCCTCTACTCCATCTACTACGCATAAATAAGAAATCTGAAGTATCGTTCCATTCGGCGAAAGCGACATCCCGATTGGATAACCTTGTCCACTCAAGGAAGTTCTGTGCTCAACCAGTACATTCCCTGCCGCATCATAACACACTACTTGCGGTGTACTCTCATTTTTGAGCAGTACACTTACAATTCCATTTTCCGAAATTGCGAACTGTTCTATTGGATAATTTGTGTGAATTTCACCACGAAGTCCTTTCTTATCAAATACATAAATATCATTTCCTCCTCGATCTGCCGTCGCTGCAGAATTGCCAGCTACATGCACCAAAGGATTCTTGATCTGATAAGGCTGATTCCACTGTTCCTCTCCTTTTTTATTCAGAAAAGCAATTCCATCACGACTATACTTCAATACTCCCGTTGAGAACTGCACATAGCTGCCGCCATTATTTCCTCCGCTTCCATACTCCTGCATCACCCTTGTCTGGCCATATGTCTGCACCTCGATCAAAAGAAATGTACTGATAACCGCCGCCAAAATCGTTAAAATCGTTAAAATTCCTTTTCTCCGTATACGGCGTCTGTGCACCTTTATTTTTTCCTGCAGATCCCCCATAGGATCTCGTAACTCTACTATAACTCCCATATCGTGTCCTTTTTCTTTCCGTCATTTATTATATAGTATATCACTTTCTGCTCTAGGGCAGCAATAATTTCTGTCCAATGAAGATCAAATTCCCGTCCTCAAGCCCATTCATCCTGCAGATAGCATCTACATGTCCGATATCACCGTAAACTCTTTTACTGATCTTAGCAAGTGTATCGCCCTTCTGTACAATGTAAATATCTTCACTCATCTCCTGGATCGTACTGGAAGCCGTATTGCCTGCTATATCCGCCTGTGCCCCATCTAAATTTCCTGAAGTATCGTCTGACGTTTCTCCCCCATCCCCTTCTCCCTGATTCTCATTTTCAGGCTGTGCTGTACTTTCTTCTTCTCCGCTCGGATTCTCCGGTTTTTTCTCTTCCATCATAGCTGTGACACTGTCTCCGGAAGCTGAGGCCTCTGTGGTCTCTTCAGTACCAGATCTTTCTTCATTTCTTGCAACACTTTCTTTTATATCTTCCACAGATGACTGAACGGAACGCATTTTATCATAATTATTGATCGTCGTAACTCCCATCACCAATACAACAAGAACCAGAAAGACACTGGCCGCATACATAAATCTGGAATTACGCTTTTGTTCCTGAAACTCAAATCTTTCTTTTACAATATTACGAAACTCCTTTGCAGCCTTATCTTCCACAGCTTCACTGGGAGTCACGCCGATCTGTTTTCTTGCGCTTACCATATAATTCTGCATGGCCGGATTTTTTTCATAATAAATATAATGGCCTCCTATCGGCATCAGCTCACCATATTTATGTGCGAAAAACAACTCATCTGTCCCCGATGGTTCTTTCAAAATCAAAACCGTCCCACTTTTACCAAAATACTGCTCATGCAGTTGCCGCAAATTACTATTTAATACGGCAGGATATCCCGGAAGACTTATGAACCATCCAAGCATCTCTCTTCCACCGAAATACTCACTGCAATCTTCCCGAGCTTTCTCCCATGTCTCCCTTGCGATCACAATATCCATTCCATCGATCCCTATCTCTTCCATACGGACCGCACCGGAAATATACACAACCTCCTGATCATCTGATCTCACTATACGACCGACCAGGAACGCCCCCACCGGTTCCTCATCTGTATTTTCACAAATCTGGCTCAAAAAGGTATCTACATAATCTTCTACATAAATCTTTGGAGTATCACTTACATTTCCTATCTGACGTACGTTTTTGGGAAATCTGTTTTCCATATACTCTCACCTCATCAAAATAATTATTTGGCTTATGATAGCATATGGAAATCAATTATTTTATCGCTTTGTGTCTATCAGATAATTAAAATACTCGACAAGCCGGGACAAATCTCTTCGAATTCTTGTTGTATCTGCATTTTTTCGCCGACTTGTCTCGCATCCTCCACAATATTTGTCTGTCAGGGTCGTAATCCAGGCTTCTCTGGTATGTGGGATTGTAAAAAATGTAACCGGCCACATATGACTTCGTATAATATCACGTTCAATGTCATTCAGATCAAAAAATTTTTCCGCATTCTTCAATGCTGTTTCAGGATGTGTCAGACCGTGAAAATGGTCCCCTGTTTTTCTGGCATGTGTATGCCAATCATATAAAAACAGGTCATGCAGCATTCCTCCTCTGGCCGCCGAACGTGCATCCAGCTTAAAAAAGCGGCACCATTGATAATTATAATATGCGACGTGCATACAATGCTGATAACAATTACTGCTACCGTGGTGCGGATACAATTTCATACGGAGCACCACCGGATGTTCTGCAACATCACGGATACAATCATAGAATTCCTTATTCCATTCACGGCGGAGTTTCTGAAGACGCCCTGCCATTCTTTTTCGGAAAGCCTGCATAATTTCCTCCCTCACTCTTTCCATAAAGAGCTGCATTTTTTTGACATTGTTAGTATACCAGAATAGCCGCATTTTCTATAGTATTTTTGATAAATTTAGGAAAAACATAAGATTTGATCGAAAAACAGGCGGTTTTCGTTTTCGAAAACCGCCTGTTTTTCGCTTCAGATAAAACAACTATTTTACAAATGCTTTTACTTTTTCATAAATACTGTCAGCGTCCAGACCATATTTCACAATCAGCTCTTTTGCCGGACCAGATTCGCCAAATACGTCATTTACACCGATTTTCAGAACCGGCGTCGGGCAATTTTCAGATAACACGTCACACACAGCACTTCCAAGGCCGCCAATTACAGAGTGTTCCTCAACTGTAACAACTTTTCCCGTTTCCTTTGCTGCCGTAAGAATCAGCTCGGTATCCAGCGGTTTGATCGTATGAATGTTGATCACTTTCGCATCAATTCCGTCTGCTGCCAGTTTTTCTGCTGCTGCAAGAGATTCGCTGACCTCAAGTCCGGTTGCAACAATCGTTACATCTTTTCCTTCTCTTAATACGATACCTTTTCCGATTTCAAATTTATAGTCCGGGTTGTCATTAATTACCGGAACTGCAAGTCTTCCAAAACGCATATAAACCGGTCCCTGATGCTCATAAGCTGCAAATACTGCCGCCTTTGCTTCCACATCATCAGATGGGCTGATAACTACCATTCCCGGAATTGTTCTCATAAGAGCAATGTCTTCGTTACACTGATGAGATGCTCCATCTTCTCCCACAGAGATACCCGCATGTGTTGCTCCGATCTTTACATTATTCTTCGGATATCCGATAGAATTACGTACCTGTTCGAATGCACGTCCTGCTGCAAACATAGCAAAGGTACTTGCAAAAGGAACTTTTCCTGTTGTAGCAATACCTGCCGCAACCCCCATCATATTTCCTTCCGCGATACCGCAGTCAATAAAGCGCTCCGGAAACGCTTTCTTGAACACGCCGGTTTTTGTAGCGCCTGCGAGGTCTGCATCCAGAACGACTACATCATCATGTAATTTACCTAATTCTGCCAAAGCATTACCGTAGCTTTCTCTTGTTGCAATTTTCTTTACTTCTGACATAATGCTTCACCTACTTTCTCTAAATCTTCCATAGCGATCTTATACTCCTCATCATTTGGAGCTTTTCCATGCCATCCTGCCTGATCTTCCATGAAGGAAACCCCTTTACCCTTTACAGTCTTGGCAATAATAGCTGTCGGCATTCCCTTGGTAGCTCTTGCTTCCTTGAATGCAGCATCAATTTCATCAAAATTATGTCCGTCAATATTGATTACATGGAAATTAAATGCTTCAAATTTCTTATCAATCGGATATGGTGAATTTACTTCATCAATACGTCCGTCAATCTGAAGGTTATTGTTATCCACAATCACTACCAGGTTGTCCAGTTTTTTGAATCCTGCCAGCATAGAAGCCTCCCATACCTGGCCTTCCTGAATCTCACCATCACCAAGAAGTGTGTATACACGATAGTCATCTCCGGAAAGTTTTGCAGAGATCGCCATACCAACAGCAGCAGAGATTCCCTGTCCCAAAGATCCGCTTGACATATCAACGCCCGGGATATGTTTCATATCCGGATGTCCCTGAAGATAAGAACCAGTATGACGAAGTGTCGTCAGATCCTCAACCGGGAAAAATCCTTTGTGAGCCAGTGCAGAATAGTAGCCCGGAGCAGTATGTCCCTTTGATAATACAAAACGGTCACGGTCCGCTTTCTTCGGATCTGCCGGATCCACGTTCATTTCTTCAAAATATAAATATGTATAAATATCTGCTGCAGATAAAGATCCGCCCGGATGTCCTGATTTTGCAGCATGCACTGCTGTCACGATACTTTTACGGATTTCATTTGCAGTTTTCATAAGTGCTAACTTGTCCATGAAATTTGCCTCCTGATGGAATGTTTATATGAATGTTACTTTCGACCGTTTATACTTACTCTCCAAAAACAGCCTTATAATCAGCCTGGAATTTTGCGATTCCGGCATCTGTAAGCGGATGATGTGTCATCTGTTCAATTACTTTATACGGTACCGTTGCGATATCTGCACCTGCAAGTGCACAGTCAGTTACATGGATCGGATTACGTACACTTGCTGCAATGATCTGTGTATCAATATCACCTGCTACGGCGAAAATCTCTGCAATCTCGCTGATCAGATCTGTTCCACGTACAGAAATATCATCCAGACGTCCAAGGAACGGAGAAACATATGTAGCTCCTGCTCTTGCCGCAAGAAGTGCCTGGTTTGCAGTAAAGATCAGTGTAACATTTGTCTTAATTCCTTCTGCGCTTAAAGCTTTGCAAGCCTTCAGACCTTCTACGGTCATAGGAATCTTTACAACCATATTCGGATGAATCTTAGCGATCTCTCTTCCTTCTGCGATCATTCCTTCAGCATCTACTGTTGTAGCTTTTACTTCTCCGCTGATCGGTCCGTCTACAATAGAAGCGATCTCTGCGATAACTTCTGAAAATACACGTCCTTCTTTTGCGATCAGTGATGGATTAGTTGTTACTCCGCAGATAACACCCATGTCATTTGCTTTTCTGATGTCTTCAACATTCGCTGTGTCAATGAAAAATTTCATCTTTTTCTCCTCCTTAAAATATAAGAAATCTTTTCCGTAATTCGACAGCCTGATTCATTTTTACTGCCGCCCGGTTTATTTAAATTATATCTCATTCAGGAGAAGTTGGTCAATAGCCTTGTATTTTTATTAATATTTTATTTTATTAATAATCGTAAATTATTAACTACATTTATATCTTATTTTACTAATCAACCAACTGTTTTACCGCTATTTTCAAGATTTGTCTTTTAATTTATTACTAATATTTTTTGCTTTTGAACTAATTTTAGTTTTTGCATACGAAGTTGTCCCTCTCACGATCAATTTCGGTTCATATTCAACATGATAGGTGCTGATGGGTTGAAATTCTGAAACCTTGCTGTTCTGCGAAGCAATTTTTTTCATAATGATATCACAGGCATCTCTTCCTTTAAAGACCACAAAATGTTCAATTGTTGTAAGCGATACCTTGTGCATCCTTGCAAACAACGTGTTATCGCACCCCATGACCGAAATATCTCCCGGCACTTTGTATTTTTCCGACTGAAGTGCATCCAGAATTCCGAATGCAATCATGTCATTCAACCCTACGATAGCCGTTACATCGTTCTGTTCCCGCAGCAATTCTTTTGTCAGGTCATATCCAATCTTATACTCTGAATCAATATTCGGAACACTCATATCAATTTTCTCATCCGCAGCTTTGATGATCACATTCTGTTTCAATCCTCTCGATTCAAACTCTTTCAGGAATCCTTCCACACGTTTGGACCGCTGCTTCTGCCGGGTTGTGAGCGGAGGAGCGATATATGCGACTTTACGATGCCCCAGTTCCAGAAGATGACGTGCCATCAGACGGCCCAGTTTAGAATTGTCCAATTCTACCGCATCAACATTTAATCGTTCATTCTGATTGTTAACGACCACGATCGGTATGTGTTCCGCAAGTTCTTCTACAAGTTCCATAAAACACCTGCTCGGATTACATGTATAAATTATCCCAAGCGGTTTTAACTCCCACATCATTTTCAGATAACGTTCTTCCATTTTCAGTTCACGCTGCGTATTACAGATGAACAGCCCAAAGCCCTGTTCTTTCGCACGAGTTTCAATCCCCTGGAGAAGCATCACATAATATGGATTTGTCAAATTAGGGCAAAACACAACGATCAGCTTCTCCTTTCGGCTTTCCTTCCGCTTCTTTCTTTTGGGAATCTCATATCCCATTTCCCCTGCAGCCTGTTCCACCTTTTGTATTGTCTCTTTCGAAAAAGAAACATTATATTTTCTGTTCAGCACCATAGATACTGTGGCCTGCGAAACGCCAGCCGCTTTCGCAACATCTGAAGAAGTGACTTTTTTCTTTCCCATGAAGCTCCTTTCCGGAATCATTCCCAAATATCATTTCAGTCTATACTCACTGTTTCTACAATTCAGTACGTCCTTCCAGTGCACGTAATAGTGTGACCTCATCGATATATTCCAGATCTCCGCCTACCGGTACTCCGCTGGCGATCCGACTCACCTTGATTCCGGTTGGTTTAATCAGTTTACTGATATACATCGCCGTCGTTTCGCCTTCCAGGCTGGAATTGGTCGCAATGATCACTTCCTTCACATCTCCTTGAAGACGTGCCATAAGTTCCTTCAGCCTGATGTCTCCCGGTCCGATTCCAAGCATGGGAGAGATCGCTCCATGGAGCACATGATACACACCGTTATATTTTCCGGTTTTTTCATATGCACCCATATCTCTTGTATTTTCCACAACCATAATTGTCTGATGATCTCTTTCTGTACTTGCGCAGATCGGGCACAGCTCCTGATCGGTAAGTGTGCAGCATTCTTTACAGTACCGCACATTGTTCCGCGCTTCGACCATCGTATTTGCAAGCTGTTCCACCTGTTCTTTCGGCATATTTATCATATGAAAAGCCAGCCTTGCGGCTGACTTATTTCCGATCCCAGGCAGTCTCGACAGTTCTTCAATCAATTTGGTTATCTGACTGCTGTAATAATCCATGATTTATTCTCCTTGTACGTTCTTTTAGAACATTCCCGGCATTCCTCCGCCTATTCCACCTGTCAGTTTACTCATCGCAGATGCATTGGCGTCCTCAACCTGTCTCAGCGCCTCATTCGTAGCAGCTACGATCAAATCTTCCAGCATCTCAATATCATCCGGATCTACGACTTCTTCCTGAAGTTTTACCTTAAGCACTTCTCTCTTCCCGCTGACAGTAACTTCCACAGCTCCGCCTCCGGCAGTTGCAGTAAATTCCTTTGTCTCCATCTCTTTCGCCTGTTCTTCCATCTGACGCTGCATCTTCTGTGCCTGTTTCATCAGATTTGCCATATTCCCCGGCATTCCTCCACCCGGAAATCCTCCTCGTTTTGCCATAATAATAATCCTCCTTGAATGCTGCAATCTCTTCCCCGACAGTCCTGCTGCCGGTTTTATTCATCTTCAATGGTAATATCCATATGAATCATTTTTTCTATATCCACAAAACTGTCCTCGAAATGCCGCCCTTTTTCAACCTGACGAACTTCAATATCAACCGTTTTGCCGATTTTCTTTTCTATCAATTCCTGAAGCTCCTGCTTATGTGAATCGCTCCCAACCACACTTGCACTGATTTCATCCGGGAGTACGATTAGAAGCTGATTCTGTGCCCCTACACTCAGTCTTGCCTGCTTTAAATACGTTCTCAGCATACCGGATGCTTCATTTGCAATCCCGCGGAAATTAGACACTACCTGCTTTACATCCTCTGCGATTGCCTTCGGAAGCTTTGGTTTCGGCGCCTCTGCCGGCGCATCTCCGTTCACATACACCACTCGTTCTCCGGCAGGTGCTGCTGTAATCCCTTCCTCCACCTGCTTCTCCAGAGCGCGAATTCGATCCAGCAGACTGTCCCGGGTCGTTTCCATCTGCGGTCTGCACAGCTTGATCAACGTCACTTCCAGCAGAACTCTCTTCTGCGTCGCATATTTCAATTGATTGGTAAGCTCCGAGAAAATACGGATATAGCGCAAGAGCACTTCATCCTCTATCATCTGTGCTTCTTCTTTGAGCTGCACCAGATTCTCTGTTGATACATCCAGCACATCTTCCATATTATCAGAGCTCTTTACCAGAAGAAGATTTCTCAGATACCAGGTAAAATCCGCAGCGAGCTGCGACAGTTCCCTTCCCTGCATGACCAGTTCATCCACCGTTTTCAGTACTGCTGACACATTCTGAGAAATAATTTCCCGCAGAAGACGGCTGAACACCTCCGTATCCACAGCTCCCAGGACTTCCAGTACATGATCATACGTCAGTTTTTGTCCCAGATAAAACGCAATGCACTGATCCAGAAGACTGAGCGCATCACGCATGGAACCATCCGCCGCTTTTGCCACATACCGGATAGCTTTCTCCTCTACATCTACCTGTTCTTTCTTCATCAGATCCGTCAAACGCGCTGCAATCGTGTCAATCGTAATCCTTTTAAAATCATAACGCTGACAACGTGACAGAATCGTAATTGGTATCTTATGGGCTTCTGTTGTAGCCAAAATAAAAATAACATACTCCGGAGGTTCCTCCAGAGTCTTAAGAAGTGCATTAAATGCCCCGATAGAAAGCATATGCACCTCATCGATAATATAGACTTTAAAACGGCCTTCTGTCGGACGGTAGGAGACCTCTTCCCGGATCTCCCTGATATTATCAACGCCATTATTGGAGGCCGCATCAATTTCAATCACATTCATGGAAGTGCCCGCCGCAATGCTTTTGCACATCGGGCACTCCCCACATGGACTTCCATCCACCGGATGCTCACAATTCACTGCTTTGGCAAATATCTTCGCCACAGTCGTTTTCCCGGTTCCCCTTGTTCCGCAGAACAAATAGGCATGTCCGATCCTCTCTGCCTTTATCTGATTTTTTAATGTTGTAATAATGTGATCTTGTCCCTTCACGTCCTCAAATTCCGTAGGCCGGAACTTGCGGTATAAGGCAGTATATGACATGTTCTTTTACTCCTCAGTTTCTATTCATTTCCAAAACTGATACCGGTCATCCTTGCTTCTTTGATAATATCGGAATTCGGATCAACCATCTTCAGCTTTCCGGCCACCTCAGCAAGCGGCACTTTCTTAATCTGTCCGTTCTTGATTGCCACCATGTAGCCGTAATCTTCTTTCAGAATCAGATCCGCGGCTGCGGCACCCAGACGCGTTGCAAGAACACGGTCATACGGGCATGGTGTTCCGCCTCTCTGTGTATGACCCGGTACTGTAATACGTACTTCCTGATCGGTACGGTTCTGGATCTTCTCAGCCAATTCATATGCAACAGAAGGATATTTCTTCTTTGCCTGTTTTTCTTTCAGTTTCTTCTTCGGAAGCGCTGCATCTTCCTCAGAAATTGCTCCCTCCGCTACTGCAATAATCGTAAATCTCTTTCCAGCTTTTGCACGGGCATTGATTGCATTGATAATGGTATCCAGTTTATACGGGATCTCCGGCAAAAGGATAATATCTGCGCCGCCTGCAATACCGGCATGAAGTGTTACATATCCCACTTTATGTCCCATTACCTCTACGATGAATACACGGCTGTGAGATGTTGCTGTGGTATGGATTCTGTCAATCGTGTCGGTTGCAATATCCACCGCACTCTGGAATCCAAACGTCATATCGGTTCCCCAGAGGTCATTATCAATCGTCTTCGGCAGTGTGATTACATTCAGTCCCTCTTCTCTCAGAAGATTTGCTGTCTTATGAGTTCCGTTTCCGCCAAGTACAACAAGGCAGTTCAGATTCAGCTTGTGATACGTATGCTTCATCGCTTCCACTTTATCAATGCCGTCCGGTCCGGGCACTCTCATCAGTTTAAATGGCTGACGGGATGTTCCGAGGATTGTTCCGCCGACTGTCAGAATTCCCGAGAAATCTCTGGAAGTCAGCATTTTAAAGTTGGAATAGATCAATCCCTTGTAACCTTCCTGAAATCCATAAATCTCCACATCATCACGCTTTGAGAAAATCGCTTTTACAACACCTCTCATTGCCGCATTCAGTGCCTGGCAGTCTCCGCCGCTGGTCAGCATTCCTATTCTTAACATTGCTCCTCATCCTTTCTGTCCTTTTAGAGCGTCCGCATACAGATAACGTCTCGCGCCGCCCACATTTCTTTTATTATAACTGATTCTTTCTCCAGAAACAATAGTGGACTCTTTGGAATTATTTTGTAAGGACTTCCGCACCGTCTTCCGTAATCAGCACCATATATTCCACTTGTGCAGAAAGTCCGTCATCCTCCGTATAAACTGTCCATTCATTTTCTTCATCAACAAAGAAATCCGGGCTTCCCTCATTGATCATCGGCTCGATCGTGAAAATCATTCCCGGTACCAGAAGCATCTCGCTTCCCTTCGGGGTCACATAGCTCACCCACGGATCTTCATGAAATTCCACTCCGATTCCATGACCACCGATATCTTCCACCACAGAATATCCGTTCGCCTTCGCATACGTATTGATTGCATCGGCAATATCCCCGAGATGATTCCACGGTTTTGCCTGTGCAAGTCCCAGTTCTACACATTCTTTCGTAACTTCAACCAGTTTTCTGGCACGCTCACTGACATTTCCTATCATAAACATTCTGGAAGCATCTGAAAAATAGCCGTCCAGAATCGTTGACACGTCCACATTGATGATATCTCCCTCTTCCAGAATAATGGATTCATCCGGAATCCCGTGGCAGACCTCATTGTTGATTGAAGTGCAGACACTTTTCGGAAATCCCTGATAATGAAGCGGAGCGGGAATTCCTCCATGCGACACAGTAAAATCATAAACAAGGCGATCGATTTCTTCTGTACTCATTCCCGCATGAATGTGTTCAGCCACATGATCCAGCACTGCCGTATTCAGCCGGGCACTCTTTTTAATTCCTTCAATCTGTGGAATCGTCTTCAAAATATCACGAGTCGGCACAATCTCTCCTTTTTCCTCATGATATGCAATCCTCTCCTCAATGGCAAGATGGCATTTTTTGTATTTCTTACCGCTTCCGCACCAACATAATTCATTTCGTTCCATATGATTCATATTATTACCTGACTTTCTTATTTTTTACTATTTCACATAACCGATAAATGTATTTCCGCTAGCTCCGACCTTGCTTTCCATTTCTGCAAACGTAACAGAGTATCTCTTCCCGTCCGCCGGATCCAGATATGCAATATTCGTTTTATTATATCCGATGACCAGCACTGTATGCCCATTCTCAAACATCGCAATAACTGGTGTCTCACGGCTGATCGTATATAGGATCTCTTCCGTTGTACATCCGGTCAGGTCCAGCCCCTCCCCTCCGATATACGTACTGAGAATCGTTTCCGGAGATTTCCCAGCATTCAGCTCTTTCACCACATCAGCTGTTTTTCCCTCTTTTTGAAGCATCTGCTGCAAGCAGGCAGCCATTGCGGTTTCGCCCTCTTCCATCTGGAATTCCGTCATATTCTCCACCTCATACACGGAAGGCCAGTTTCCTCTTTCCCAAACATACGCCTGTCTAGAGGAAACCGCAACACCGTTCACTTCATTGGCTTTTATCACAGCATAACTTGCGCGTTCATAAACTCCCTGCAATTCTCCAAGCGCATATACATAATACTTGCCATCCATCGTTGACTCATCAAACCGAATCGTCATCGACTTATCGAACAATACCTGCTTTGGCTTGAGGAGCTTGGCATTACTGTCTTTGATTCCGTCTTCATAAGTCAGACGCATTACTTTCTGCCGCGTATCTTCTGTATAGGACTCCAGTTTAATGTTACTCTCTGCCTGTTCTTCGTTATTTGTGATATAATCCGGCGTGATCGCCATATAAATATTTCCGTTTTTCGCTACCCGGTTCAGCTGCAGCATATTATCATTAATATAGCCATCCAGCAAATACACATCAGCCACTTCATATGTCTTCACAATTTCCTGTTTCTGGTTGATAATCTGCAGCTTATACATCGGGTACACAGACTGACCCGCAAGTGTCTGTCCTCCGTCTTCTGACTTAAGCGTTCCATATGCAAAATCATCCTTAATAAACCCTACTGGTTTCAGATATTCACCATTTTCCGCATCAATTTCAAAAGAATCCCCAGTCTGCAAATTCAAAACCGTAATCTTTTCCGATTCATTTACTTTACCGCCGATTCCCTGATACGCAAGCAGATGCCCGTCTTGTGAAGCCGTATACTGTCCGTTTTCAAGCCCTCGAACAAGGACTTCCCTGGTATCTTCTTCCATGTCAACGCTGTAAAGGGTTCCATCCATCATCACATAAAGCATTTCGCTTTTATTGCTGTAGTACACATATTTCCCGAGCTCTTCTTTCATGACATAATAGCCTTTACTGCTTGGAACAAACGCTTTCTCTGCCACCGAATTCTTCTCACTGTCAAAATAGTATACCGCAACACCGGTCTCTCCTTCATGTGTCCCCCGGTTCATATATCCCGACACGGTAAATGTTGTATTTCCCACTTGATCCACCGATACAATATGAATTTCATGGCGGTCATAAAAGTTACGAATATCTACATTCTCTGCATCTGCAAAGCTGAATACCAGCGACATCTCATCGGCATCTTTGTCATAATTCCAAAGTTCATTATTCTGCACGAAAGAAACAATTGTGCCCTCTGAATTAATCTGATATTCCAGATCCACAGGTGCGATTCCCAGCAGGATTCCCTTACTGCCAAGTGCCTTCGTTGTACCGTCAAAATTCTGAGTCATTGTTCGATTATAATCCATCAAATACTGCTTATCCCCCACAACTCTGACGCGGAAGAATTCCTTCACTGTATACAATGCCTCCGGATTGTCACTTACCCCGGCACACCTCACACGATAGGTCAATAAGATGGAAGTATATGTCTCATTACACTCTTTCACTTCCCACAACACATCTCCAGCAACCTGAGGCCTTAGTTCTCCCCATACTACATGATTCAAATCCGAGTGAATCGTAACTGTCTGATAAGTAGAGACCGCACCGTCCGATGTCGTCTCCAGATAGGGCTCCAATTCATCTGTCTGCTCTTTCTTCATGGCCCGCTCATGAAAAGTATTTGCAAAATCCAGACATGTTTTATAATTGCATCCTTCCTGATTTCGAATTCTTGTATAATAATATACATCCTCATTTTCCAGATGGAGGGTCACCTTAAGTACACGTTCTTCATCCAGTATTCCATCGCCCTTTAACTTGAGTGTTTCCACATCACCAATCTCTTTTAACGTCTCCTGCTGCAGACATTTTTCGCCGTCCAATGTAAATACCTGCCAGGTCATCTTCTGAACCTGAGTGTCATATTTTTCGAGATGCAGTTCTATCTCACGATTTTCCACCGGAGTGAGCGTATCGCGCATTGATGGAATCTCCATGTCATTCTTATACCCAGGAATGGAATTAATTTCATACCCTTCCGTCACAAATGAAATTCTCGGCAATGTTGCACCATCCATATCAGCGCTCATGTCCGTATTCCCACGATTGGTCAGATAACTGAACACAATCACTGCCATGATAAACACGGCAGTAAGAACACTTGCGCGCACCGCTATTTTTTTAATCATATATTTCACCCTTTAATAATTTTCCCAACGTAGGCTGAACATGCAGCATTTTCTCGCATGCACAGATTGCCTCATCATTGTCTCCCCGTTTTCCCGTATATACGGCCCGTATCAATATATTCTTCGGCGTATGTTCCATATCGATAAATTCCAGAATCTGTGTATCATACCCTTCCCTTTTTAAATACTCCGCACGGAGCGAATCTGTCACTGTCACAAGTGCCGCCATCCGTTCTTTAATCAGCCCATAGGAAAACAGCGGCGCAAGCACTTCATTTGCCATTTGCCCATTGAGCTCATGCTGACAGCAAGGAACCGAAAGAATGACTTTGGCTTTCCATCCCACAGCTTTCGCAAGCGCAAAATCCGTCGCTGTATCACAGGCATGAAGCGTCACAACCATATCTACCTCGTCGCTTCCGGTATAATCTGCAATATTTCCTTCCAGGAACTTCAGTTTCTTGTATCCATATTTTTTTGCAAGCTGATTACACGCTTCGATCACATCTGTTTTCAGATCCAGTCCAATGATACGGATGTCATATCCATTCAGCTCGTGCAAATAGTAATACATCGCAAAAGTCAAATATGATTTTCCACAGCCAAAATCCAGGATCGTCACTTCTCTGTCCTTTGGCAGCTGTGGCAGAATATCTTCAATAAACTCCAGGAAACGATTAATCTGGCGAAACTTGTCGAACTTCGTACGCACGATTTCTCCCGTCTTCGTCATAACTCCCAGATCCCGCAGAAAAGGAACCGTTTTCCCTTCTTCCAGAATATAGTGCTTCTTTCACTTCAGCAGTCTGCAGTCTCTTCTGTATCGTCATCTTGCCTTTCTTACTAACAAGAACCTGGTAGCGGAACTGCCTTGTTTCCATCTGCATCTGCTTGAAAACTTTCATCTGGTTTTCCACATATTCCGAAGTCGCTTCCGCCTCCAGATTCAGATGAAACGCCTGATTGTTCCTGTATTCTTCACATTGAAAAAGCAGTCTGTCCTGCTTCATGACCGGACGTATTTTAACCTTCACCGTCCCATCTTTTTCCCGCGGATTACTGAGCACCGCAGAAACAAAATCTATATTAAAACTTTTATCCAAAACTGATTTTAATGTATCCATAATATACTCCTCTGAATCATAGTCGAAGATACCCTAATATTGTAAAACGGAAATGTTGGAAACGCAAGGGGTTTTCACATGAATAAGGAGCCCGGCTTGCGCCGGGCTCCCGCTCTCTGAAAGGTTTCACATTTTCTAACTTATTCTGCTTTCGGAAAACAGATCAACACTTTAAACAAATCTCCATCCAGATATAATTCAAAAGTACCTCCCTGTAATTCTGTAAGATTCTTTGCTATCGATAATCCCAGACCGCTTCCTTCCGTACTTCGTGAAAGATCTCCCCTGATAAAACGCTCTGTCAACTCATCCGCAGAAATATTTAAAGGCTGTTCTGACACATTTTTCAAAGTAAAGCGGATCTCCTGTCCCACGGTCATCAGATCAACATACACTCTGGTGCCCTCCATCGCATATTTTGCCGCATTATTGAATACATTAAATAATACGCGCCACATTCTTCTGCCATCCGCAAATATAATTGCCGGTTCCTCCGGAAGATTCACAACCAAATGAAGGTTCCTGTCTGTAAATTTTTCTTCCAGCTCTGCGTAGGTCTGATTGACCAACTCGACCAGATTCAGATTCATTTTCTCCAGTTTAATGTTACCGCTGCTGACCTTGGAGGCTTCCACTACATCTTCCGTCAACGTTTTCAGACGAAACGCTTTTTCTTCCAGAATCTGAAGATAATTCTGTATCTTCGGATCCTCGAAATTCTCACGTTTTAAAAGTTCCACATAATTGATAATGGAAGTCAGAGGCGTCTTGATATCATGCGAAACATTGGTGATCAGATCCGTTTTCATCCTCTCATTTTTCATACTTGCTTCCAGCGCACGATCCAACCCGTCTCCAATCTTATTAATCTGTTCCGCCACTCCCCGCTGCTCACCGCTCAATCCTTCCAGTGGAATCTGATAATCAACCTGTCCCTCCGCAATTGCAGACACTCCTTTTCTGATCCTATTGCGTCCGAGTGTCGAACGAACCACTACAACAAGCGCCACTGCTTCCGCCGCCAGCATGACGATGAGCCAGAAAGGTGCTTGCCACGCCCAACCGACAGCAAACCAGTGAAGCAGAGTAAATACTCCAAATCCGACCAACGTCCCCCACAAAGCATTGATATTGGAAAACATCATTTTTATAAACCTGCATATCCAGCAGAAAAGGCTGTTTTTCAAGATCGTATGTGCTTTGATTCTTCTTGTCATTCCAAACCACAAGATCGAAACTGCCACGCAGAGCAGCATAAAAGCCATGCCCAACAATATGACACTGTCCCACGTCCACAAAATATATCCATTGGAAATTGCATAGGATGTCGAACTGGTGGTTGTTGATGTCGTATAATGATAATATCCCTGACTAAAGATAGAATCACATACATAAGCAACAGCAGTTACAGCCAGGGCACATGCACCTCCCACAATCACAATGAAAATTTCCGTCTTCATTCTGTCTATCGTAAGAAGGCAGACTCCCTCCTCACGGTTGGAACGGCCGGATATGATTGTAAGCCACGTCAGGCAAATCAAAAAAATAATTACCGCTGTTATTCCGATTCCAAAGACCGTCCTGTAAACGGGAGCATATTCACTATACACTTCATTTTCCTGGTAAAATTGGTCCTGAACCGGATATGTAGTATCAACCGCAAATGCACAAACATAATCATTAGTCCGTACAAAAGACGAAATCACACTTTTCCATACCGTTGCCGATTTCTTCATATTACTTTCAAACTCAGCAAGTTTTGGCGTAACAACAACATATTTTCCATATTTCTTGATGTACTCAATGCCCTCTTTCCAATCTGACATTCTCAAAATCTCTGCCCTATTGGAATAGATTTTTCCTGTTTTTCTGTCCACCAGCAAATAATAAAGATTCGAATTTCCTTCCGACCATTCATTCAGGATCGTCCGGCAGTTATCCACTTCATTATTAATCTGATCCACCGCTTCTGCGATTGCCTCCATCACTTCACTCAGTTTTCCATTCCATCTCGGATCTGTATTCACCAGTTCCACCAGATTTGATACTCCCAGCGGTTTATATGTTTCTTCTACCATGTACCCGTCGTATAGCCAAAAGCTGGTAAATGCAATTCTCCCATCACTGTCGAGCAGATTTTTGTATAGGCTCTCATAGCCTACCTCTCCGTTTAACAGTAATCCAAATATCTCTTCCTGTGTTTCGTACCCGAAGCTCTTTGCTTCTTCTATCGTAGAAAATCTTAGTGATCCATCCTCAAGCATTTTCTGAAATTCATCCTGGTAAAAATACTGGTATGTACCATCTTCACGCTTACAGACTATGATTTTTTTATCGATATCCGCTGTCGCCCCATAGTTTCCATATACCCCGGTTATCCCCCATTCATACAAATCACCAAGCCTATATGCCAGACCGCTTTTATTCTCACCCGAGATTGTTTCATCATCCAGGAATTCTCTGAGGTCTACCGTCTTATTTTCATCATAGACTCCTTCTGTTTCGAATTCTTCCATTCTGGGTTCAGCCCAGATTATGTCCGATGCAACTCCCTGAAGCTGTTCTTCAAAAGCTTTGGAGTCTTCGTATTTCTGCTCCGGTTTATCCAAAATCGCCGCCATACCGCCATTCATATAACAAGTCATCATCCACACAAGACAGACCGCCGCAGTTGACGCCATCAGATGTTCCAACACAAGAAGAACTCCCTTACATGGCGCACTCCTATACCATTTATTCATACTGTCGCCTCCTGATTATATTTTTTCCACCTTATACCCTACACCCCAGACGACTTTAAGATAGCGAGGTTCCTTTGGATTAATCTCTATCTTTTCACGAATATGCCGGATATGTACCGCAACCGTATTATCTGCGCCGATCGCCTCTTCATTCCAGATACTTTCATAAATCTGATTGATTGAAAATACTTTTCCTTGATTTTTGACCAGTAAAAGTAGAATATTATACTCAATAGGAGTTAATTTGACTGTCTCACCATCCACGGTCACCCGCTTTAAATCATCCCGGATGACCAGTCCTCCGGTTTTAAATTCATATTTGCTGTCTTCTTTTGATGTACTTCCAAGCTGGGTATAACGACGCAACTGAGATTTCACTCTTGCAACCAATTCAAGCGGATTGAACGGTTTCGTCATATAATCATCCGCACCGATATTCAATCCCAGAATCTTATCTGCATCTTCCGACTTCGCTGATAAAATAATGATCGGCAGACTCATCTCTTCCCGAATCTTTAAGGTCGCCCTGATTCCGTCAAGACGCGGCATCATGACATCTATAATCAGAAGATCCACTTCCTTTTCCTTTAAAACTTTGATTGCTTCTTCGCCATTATAGGCTTTTAGCACCTGATATCCCTCCTGAGTCAGGTAAATATCGATCGCATCTACGATATCTTTATCATCGTCACAAACTAAAATTGTAGACATATTCATCACCTCCTCTACAGTATACAAGATTATCAAAGATTTTTTAAGAGCATGCGGGGAGTTTTCTTAATTTTCATTTAAATTTTTTTGCTGATTTTACGCGGTTTTTCGGCATTTTTGTCACTAACGTGTTACTAACCGTTTAAACTTAATATGATGTAATCTAATCAAAGATGATACAATATGATTATACGAACTTTCTCGCAAAATACCTTTCTGCATCGAACGTATTGCCAATCAAAAACAATATGTTACACTATATTTGATCGGAAATTATACCGAGAAGCTTACACGAAGAGAGGGGAAGCGGCGCGCGCTTCCCTTCTTTTCTTTTTTATGTCAATCTATTCCACCCAGATTCTTACCGCTTCGATTCTTAGTGACTGTCCGGTCGTTCCGGCCACCTCGCCATCAGCTTTTTTACCCTGCCAGCCGATATCCTGGACATGGGCTTCATAGTACAGCTTCTTGTCCGGAACACCTGTCAGATGCAGTCTGAATGCTTCCAGTCTCAGTGATTTACCGATCGTACCGATCAGAGTATCCGGTTCGATATTATCAAGGTGTACCGTTCCGATATTCTGCACATGGAAATCGCCGGATAATTTCGCATTCGGATTTTCCTCACGGATTTTCCTGATATCAAGTAAAAGTGCCTCCATTCTGGTAGAAAATCCGGTTGTGCCGGAAATCTGTCCATCGTGCACCGGATCCAGCCAGCCAAGGTTCTGGCAGTGCGCTCGGTACCAGAGCTGATTGTCATTTTTTGCCTTGCCCGGGATCTGTTTGATTCGCTTCGTCGGAATGTCAAACGCTTCCAGCACTCCCTCGGCGATATCATCCATCCGGGAATTGAAGATTTTAACGTCATTCGCATTTGAAATAAAACCGAATTCTACCAGACGGTATCCGTACCCCTTCGCTGCTGCTCTGTTTACATTGGCCAGATCGCCGCGACCCACAATCATGTTAGATCTTCCCGGAAGGATCTCTTTTAACATTTTTGCAAGTGCATTATCATATTTGTCTGCAGTATATCCCTGCTTGATTATCACATGGCCACCACGTGCGGATGATGCTCCGGAATCCATGTGCAGTTCTATGATCTGCCAGTCCTTCGGGATCGTCAGCGTGTTGATTCCTGCGGTCTTGTACCAGTTCTTCGAGGTATCTGCCAGTGTGACATAATCTCCGCCAAGAGCCTTGATTCTGGCCCCCAGAGTCCTCACACGTTCCTGCTCCTGATATCCGTTGCCTACCGCTCCACTGTCTCCTGCTCCGTGTCCGCAAATCAAAAATACATGTGCCATACCCTTTCTCCTTTCCGTGCGACGTCGCACATAAAAAGAGTCGTTTCTGACTCTCCTATTCCTCGGTGTGACAAGTGTTAGTAATCTTTCCGTATACATCCTCATACAATTCTTGTTTATCACCGTTGTATGTATACTCAGCATAGATTCCGTCTCCACTGATTGTAGTAGATGCAAGACATTTGTAGTTCTGTAAAGTCTTGCATGACCAGACGATAAAAACATTGCTCAAATCAATCTCTATATCTGGTCTGTTTTTATGATACCACTCAACGAGATTCTTTTTGCACACACTTTGGAAGTGCTCCATTCCTGTAATAATCATAATCTTTGTTCTCCTTTCAAAATAAAGAGGACGATGTTACTCGCCCTCTGAATCCTTCTCCCTTAACTGCAACAATACGTCACGCAGCTTATCCGGTATCGGAACAAAAATAGCCGCATTTTCTAATAGACTAATCGCTTCGTTTGAAATATAGAACATAATCACACATTCCCTGAGTGGTATCGTACCGCCAATCAGCTGCTGAATCACGAAAGCAACTGCAATCACAATAAACATTACAATCTTTTTCAACAGCCCCTTGAATCCAATCTCGGAAGATAACTGTTTTAGATATACCGCTTTAATGAGTCCCGTTATATAGTCCACTACTGCAAGAAATACGATTGTTTTTAGCAGCACGTCCCATCCTCCAAGCCAGTACGAGAAGAATCCTCCAACGAACCCGAATACAATACTAAACCAATTGAATAACTTATCCATCTTCTTCATATACCTCACTCTCTTTCTATAATTTTCTGCATAAAAATAAGACCTCTACGGTCTCGCTCTGGTTTCTCTCATATGTCACCTGCTTTCTGACACAGAAAAACCGCAGGCAACTGACCTACGGTAATTTTCTGTTTCTATATTTTATTTATATATTAATACCACAACTATTTAGCGTCATTTTTAACTGTCATTGAATTTATATCCATAACTTTCTCTTTTTCTTTAGAATAAGATAATATTCTGTTTATATATAATCCGCCAAAATAAAGTGTTAAAACTTCGATAGCAACAAATACGCCACAGTATAAACGAGAAACTGGAACTATGTCATGGTTGCATATCATGAATATGCCAATTATGATGGGACATATAATAAGCAACCCTAACATGAGATAATAATAAACATAATTAGTTTTCTTAATAAAAGGTTCATTCCGCGTCTCGTTAAAAAGGTAATGGTCGAATCCGTTTTTTGAAGTATCTTTACAGTAGGCAAAAATACTTTCTTCAAGCATAAATATATAATGTGCTTCTTTGATAAACCGCGTAGTTAGATCTAACCATATTAAGCCAAAAAGACTACACACCCCAGGTAATATAACAGTAACAAGAAAAGCAATAGTATTCCTGGATTCTGGAAGTACACTAGAATCGTGAAGATATTGATTAAAATTATTTATCGTCACTCCATCAAATTTTTGTATTGTTTCATATAGGATATTAAATTGTGATAAGATAATTCCTAACAATACTCCTAAAAAAGCAAGCCAAATACTTACAATAGTAAATTCAAAAGAATATAAAGTTCGCTCTTCTTCTTTGAGAGTCTGATATTCCTTTAACATGATTTCTATTTTTGTACTATCATCCATTTGCTATCATCTCCTTTAAATGAATTATACCATAAATTAACCAATCATCAACATCCATCACATTATTCAACTTCTTTCCACAAACTCTCTGTTCCTGTCGCTCCAGGCTCCCATACATTGTTATCCACCAAAGATTCCCATGTTTTACCGTTATGCATCACCTTATCCCATCCACCATTCAACATTCAATCGCCAAAATCGCTAGTTTACATTGTGCAGATAAAAAGAGCCGTTCCTTTCGGATTTACGGCTCTTATCTACTTAATTAAAGTCTGCTTTAACGCATATCTTTGTTAAGTAATGTAATTCAGATTCTCGGTGGCAATGCTAATTTATTCTTCTGTGTAAACTTTCCATATATAATTTTTTGTTGGGTTGTCTTTCGGTATTATTCTACATGGACATCCAATAACAATGCTGTTAGAAGGTACATTCACATTAACCATCGTATTTGGAGCTATAAGAACATTATCTCCGACGGTTATTCCTCCGATTACAGTAGAATTAAGACCGATATACACATTATTCCCAATTACAGGCGCACCACTCATTGAAATTCCAACAGTTGAACCTTTTAGCATGCTAACATTTTCCCCTATAACAGCTTTCTGATGTACTGTTATATTATAAGGGTGCGTTATGCAAAATCCCTTACCTATATTCGTACACGACTTTATCTCCAGACCATATTTCCGAGACATTCTGTATAATACAAAATCGAAAAATATGCGAGCAATCTTAGTCTTGCTTGTTTTTGCATATCTTAATGCGATTACAAAACGTAATCTGTGTTGAAAAACTAAGTCCTTTAGGAAATGTAACAATACAAATTCTGTATCATCTGTAGTTCTGTAATAATCCGGGTACCATACACATTTTTCAAACATATACTCACCTCCAAATTGATAATGCTAATATACCATTTTGGAGTGGTTATATCAATCAACTTTACATAAACATTTATGAATACATCTGATCAAGAGCAGTATTAAGGCTTTCAACCTCACTTGCCGTCAACGCCTTACTTAATACCTTGCGCTGAATTTTCATCACCATTAAGGAAGTAGACCATTAAATCTTCTGTCCATTCGCAAGCATATACATGCCGCTGAGACACATCTACACTACCCCAGTTGGAAGACACTCTAATTGATTCGTGTGGGATGTCTGATAATACGGGCAATTGCGGAAGAACCTGATGTAGTGCATACTGTACGGTCGGTATCTACAATAAGTATCAAAACCCTTCGATTGTGGACTACTTACACAAATACAGATTCTACCGATATTGTGTATTAAGTAATATCACACCGCCCTTCGAAAGTTGACTACCTTGTCAGTTTAATTTTACCTCACATTTTAGACAAAACCAATCCACTTACTAATCTTATCTCCAAATATTTTTATGAATGCAGAAATAAAAATCAATTCAATAGATAAAATCAAAATGATTGGAATGGGGAATCGTGCTGGAATTAACAAATAGATTGTTTTCTCTAGAAGTCTCATTAAAAAAATGTGACTCAAGTATATACCAAAAGAATAATTCCCCAAAGTAATTCCAAGACTAAAAAATATATTTCTCTTTATCGCTCGTTTGTTTGCAATCCACATACACATCAGTGTAACCACAGCTAACGAGGTTAACATAGATGATAACTTAATCTGAGTTGTTGCCATATTTCCATTTTCGTCTAAAATAAACCATGCAAACGACTCGATATATTGGAGTATAAGAGTACTAATCCAAATCAATACCGCACCTTTTATAGATATCCGTTGCAACTGAATTCTATTATTTCGTATGCACATACCAAAATAAAAGAAAATAAACCATACGAAAAACATATTAGCATTCCAAGGCCACGGGAGCGGCTTAAAATATTGAATTAAAATTGCAATCGGAGAAATCAAAAACAACAATTTCCAATATTTTGATTTCATAGCCTTTATGATTAAAGGAACGAGTAAAGTTAATTGGATATATACTAGAATATAATAGTAAATACCACAACATTGTCCTGTCAGATATTTCCACGGAAATACTACATAGTCACCATAGTATATTGTATATATTATTGACCATATAGTATAAGGAATCAGAACTCTTAAAATCCTCTTTTTGTAAAATTCTCGCATATCCGTTATTTTTTCAATTGTTAATAATCCAGATAGAAACAAAAATGCTGCAACACAAAAATTTAACAATGGTCTTAGAATTACGCCATAGTATCCGCCTAAACAATTATGGATACATACGACTGCAACTATTGCTATTCCTCTGCAAAATTGAATTTTTTTACTCATATTTTCATCCGTTTTCAAAATAGTTGTCCTCCATATATACTATTATCCAATAATTGTACCACAAACCTGATGATATACAAGACCATATCTCTCTTTAATAGCAGTGACCACACCGCCATCAACCGTTACCTTTGTTTCACCGGAATTGCTTCAAACAATAGCATCGTGGTGTCTGTAGGGATCACGGTCGCTGCCTAAAGTCTGCTTTAGTCAACATTCTACCGAGTCTTTTGGTTTGTCGTTTTCTTTTATTAGTTCAACACCGCCCTTCGAACGTTAATTAAATGTATCTCACACTATCGACCATGAATGATACATCAAATTCAACAACAACATTTTCGATATTGTTTGCGCCATTTACCAGTACGAACAAGCAACCATAATCTACATCAGCGTTAACTGTTGCAGACACAGATTTTTCATCTGTACCAGTATAATTCGCAATACCAAAGCTACCAGACGTTGTTGTATTTGATTTCTTGAAGTTCGTAGACACAATAATACCACTATCGTTCACTATGTTACTAATGGTATATACACCAGTTTGACCTGCGCTCAGACTAAACCACTTATCATGACTTAAACTTGTAGATGTAAAATCAGTGTTGGATTCAACGTCTGAAATATTAAAAAATACCTGTGCATTACCATTGTGTCTTGTACATTTGACATGATTTCCATTTGTAATCTCGACGGTTGCAATATCGTTGCTATACGTTCCATTCTCCAAAGGATATAATGCTGATTTTTCAACATCTTCAACGCCAGTTGCATTGATAACAATATCCCCCGTGACTTCTGAAATAGTCAGAACACCATCAACACAATTTGCAGAAATATCTGTACCACCCATTGTCACACTTATATCACCCAATATGCATCCATCACTTGCAGTTAATATTTCACTATGGGAACTTCCTTCATTAACGGTTGTCGCATTACTAGAAGAAACACATTTCGTTAAATTTCTTGTAATTGTGTACACCACAATCACTGGCACATCAACTGTCACTTCGCAAGTCGCAGAATAATTACCGGCAGTTGCTGTGATTGTGGCAGAACCGCTTGAAATAGGTGTAACCACACCGTCCACTACTGTAACGACGTTGGTATCAGAGGATTCCCAAACAACCATATCCGTGCTTTCAGATGGTTCAACAGTTGCGGTAAGTGTTTGCGCAACAGCTTCCGTAAACGTCAATGCAGATTGGTTGAGTGTAATTCCAGTTGCAGGAATCGAAACAAGTAACGGAATCTGTGTGTCACAGTATGCCATTCGAGTAACAATAATCTCTCGCAATTTTTGGAGTGTATTTGTAGTCCTTGATGGAATATTAGTAAATGCTCCACCACCCGTAGTGTTTGCATAATCTTCTTCATATAAATCAGAAGGAATCGTATCCATAAATCGTTCAAACTCATTGATGATATTTGCATCACTTAAAATATCATTTCTTAATTCTTCGTATCTAGCCTTGATCTCATTAGGAAATAATGTAACAAGTCTTTCATAAAGAAGATTAGATTGCCCAACTTCTTTTTCGGCACTATATCCACTTGGACATGGTGTTTCATAGTCATAAAATGTCGAACCATCCCAATACAAAGCCCACGTTGTATCCATATCATAGATGTTAGCCAAGAATCTCTGTGCATCGTAAGTGAACATAGTCTGACTCTTTGCAAGACCGCCATACATTAAAATACAGTAAATATAAATATAATAATCAATTAAACTTGATAAATAAAAATGATTCTCTATGTTTGCAACAAATTCTTCATCAGTAGAGTTCATGACAAACGAATAAGCATTTTGGAATGCTGTCTTTACTGCATCTGGCACAGTGTCATTTAATTCGTCTGTCCAATCCGAACCATTAATGTTCGGAAGTACTCTCCATACAGTAACACGACTATTAGCATCTGCAATCAATGCGGAATGTGTACCTGTCTCATCATCCATATTGAACATAGAACTGTCTTTTCGGATATTCCAAGTATATAAGCCTTGATAAACTCCATTGATATACACTTTAATTGGAAATCCATCAACTGCTCCGCTGTTGGCTGATTCCTTGTACTCTGTTGGATAGCTTTCATAATCTGAACGGCTCTTTGCTATTTGATTCCAAAGTCTACCACCAACAACATTTCTTGCGTGTGTATGGTCAATCCAGTTTGCTTTTAAGCAATATTTATGTGTATTGCTCCAATTTCTAAAAGTACATTTTAATTTCTGTGTTCGTGCATCATCACTAAACATTTTAAGATTAAAATTCTTTTTTGCATATTTTGCACTAGAATCCCCTTGCACTTTTAATGTTACATAGCTTTTAATGGTCTTTGTCTTTGAGCGATATTCCATTGTAAGTGGAAGTTCATCTTCTGCTTTTGATGTTGGTGCTGTTCCCACAAAAAATACTTTTGGAATATCATCATCCATAGGTTCTACAACGACAATTCCACTAGATTCTTCTATCTTCTTAACTCTGCCAGTCAAGGCGGTATTCTCCTCAGAAAGTTGACTAATATCTTCCGTATTTTTCTGGATCTGCTCTGCTTGTTCAGTCGTCGCTCCAGCCTGCACCGGATTGGATTTCATGTACGTTCCGACTGCTTCCGCAATCTTTTCATCCGATACACCACCGCCCGGATCAGTTGCTTCAAATCCCGTAGGCCTTCCGTCCTCGTCCACCTCACTGACGGCAATAACCTGTCCCGCTTTCGCAGGTACCGGAATGCCTACCTTGTCCTCGGCAATCTCATTGACTGTTTTTAAGATTTCTGCGAATGTATCATCTCCACCGCTTACGTATCCTTCCGGTTTCGACCTCGTACTAACCTTTGCCCGAATCTTATATTCCGTATTGCCGGACGTCTCATCGGTAAGATAGATATACGCGAAGAAGTAATAGCTGTCACCATACGAGGATTCATTTTCAACCATCGAGTCCGGGATTGGCACATTGGTAACACCGTCTTTCGTAACTCCAATTCTTCTAGCAGCTTCTCCGCCGTGCTCGTCCAATGAAAAGTGTATTTCTACCGCGGTCGGAAGGTTCAGCCCTTGAATCCTCAGAATCTGCCCGTAGTCCCACTGCCAGATATCCTTAACTTCCGCAGTTCTGGAGCCTTCCTTGAAGCGCGCTATATTAATCTTGTTTTCCATATCATCACCTACTCATAACATCTAATTTCCGTAACATCTGACCGCATACTGTACGTTTCATCCTCGCCGTACGCCCGCACCCTCACTGTCGGGTGCACGTCTTCTGTATCCATGCAGGACGGATAGAAATCACTGCCCTCTGACAGAATCAGATAATTTGTCGTAACCTCTTTTGTCCTCGTCCCCGATGCATCTGTAATCTCTACCTTATAGGATGTTGCGCCTTCCACGGATTCCCACGATATAATGAGCTTATTTTTGTACGGATAGAAATATCGGCAGTGCCAGCATGTCGCATTGATAATTGCTGGCTTATCAAGAATCATCTTTTCAATCTGCTTCTGTGCTGCATTGTTCACCGCTTCTTTTACTTCATCTGACAGCTCCGCTTTGACTTCCGGAATCTCCGGCATGTCTACCTCATACCGCGGTGTGAATCCTGCCCGCGCGGTCATGGAGCAGGCGGATAATAAGGCTAATACAAGTGCTAAGATTAATTTGTTTTTCATGATAGATCTCCTTTCTATTAGATCAGTGCCAATAACTTCTTCAGATTTTCAAAGCTCAGCACCAGTTCTTCCGACGTGGTAGAACCCTGCTTTGTTTCAGTCATTTTGAGTCCTTCGTATGATATCGTAATGTTCTGCGACAGTCCGGATTCCCAGTCTCCCTCCTGCGTGGCTCTCGTATACTTTGTTGTATCAATCGTCATGACTCCGCTTTCGATATGCATTTTCCCAGTATACCGCAGATACGGCGATACATCATCGTTAAATTCGCTTTCGTAGATAGCCCCGCTGAATAGATAGCCGCGGAAGGTTTCCGCTTCAATGTTTGTTGCCGAGAACTTATACATTTCCCACTCCGTACCATTCCACCGGTATGTCGCTCCCTGCACCAGCCCTGCAGTAGTTCCGGTATTCTTCCAGAGCATACCGATATATTTGTCGGATGGTTCATCCGCTGACTCTACGATTCCAGTCGGGTCACCCTCGATTTTCTTCCAGGTGTAATCCTCAAATACCGTGCTCGGCGTCGGATTATCACTTACCATCTGTCCCATCCATGCACCCGGATAGGATCCTAATTTCGATTCGGGCTCTCCAAACATAGGGAAAACACTGTTTTTTTCAAACAGTTCGCTCCAGGATCCGTATTTGGTAACGTAAGGCGATGATCCTGACATATATAGCCTAACTTGGTATGTATCATCCGGGACTTTATATTGCTGAATTGATAAGCTTCCGTCTACCGTGTCAATTCCTACCGAATTTCCATCCGCTCCGTATTTAGTTATCCCCATTGCGATAAAAGGGTGTCCAGATGTGATCTGATATGTGTCTCCCGGAACAACCGGTATTAGCTTTTTCATACAAATCCGGTTGTAATTTCTGCTTGCTGTCATTTCATCCGGTGCCTCGGTATCGATCGTAGTGTCGGATGAATAATATCCTTTTACCCAGTCTTCCCGTTTTCTCGATGCGAGATTTCCCTTTCCGGTAAAGGTTTCGCCATCATCACTGTATTTAATGTGCGTATACGATGATATCCCATCCGCCCCCTTTAGTGGCTCTGTGGTCTTTTCTCCTTCCGCGTCCGTGATGGTGAGTGATGTATCATCATTGACTACCACGGTTGGGCTCACCCCATCGTTTCCGTTGATGCCGTCGCTCACATCCGTCACAGTAACCTCGTAGAATCCTTTTACATTCCCGGCGAAATCCTTCGCGTCGAATCGGTACAGTGCTTTCCCGTCCACATCTGCAGCATTGACTGTGATGCTTTCTCCGGTCGCTAAATCCGCGCCGTCTTTGCTCCACACGATTTCAAATTTGTCCGTTACGTCTGTCACGCCGTCGCGAACAGAAGCTGTCAGTGTGGTAGATCCGGTATTATTTTTAAATGTCGTTCCGTTATCAGTCGAAATCATACAGGTGTATGTCTTATTCTGCTCAATAAGGGCGTTCATTTTTGCCACCAGATCTAAGTCCAGCTGAGACTGCAGTTCATGGAAATTGTCAAACGTTGTTTTGTTTCTGGTCAGATCGGTAAAGCTCCGGATCTGCTCTGTAACCCTCGCTTCCAGATACAATTCCGGGTTATATTCATCATCCTCAATCTGCACCGTATCGCCGATATCGGTATCAAAATACCCGGATACCTCGTACTCAACCTGCGGAACGCAGTTTTTCTTGAGTTCCGCCAGAGCATTGCCATATAGGACGTTCACGTTGTCCGTATCGTATTCGTAGATCTTCGCAATGTACCGGTCTTTTGCGGACCACAGGTTAGATGGAAACCGGTCTCTCGCTTGTGGGGCGAGAATGTTGTTACTTCCGGATTCCGTGTAGTATTCAAGGTTCCCATCCGCATCGTATTCCGTTTTGTCCAGATCCGTGATCGTAAGCCCATCCCTGCCAAACGGCCGGATCGCCGTATACAGTCCCGTGATATCTGATGTCTTTGTGATTCCGGTCACGTTTTTTCCGTATCGCAAAGTAATGTCATTCCGGTTCACGCCGATGCCTTGGATCGTGTCACTGTGCTCTTTATAGACATCCATCACGATCGCTTTAAGGGAGTAGTTATCGTTTAGCTGTGAGGCAAATTCCACCTCAGCACTAAACACCGTGGCCAGCGAAAACAGTCTGGCCAACAGTGTGCTGGATCCTTCCCACTCATACTTGATCGACTTATCGGATACCTCATTATTTCCAAGCGTGATCACTTTTTCCGCGTCAAATATACTTAAGTACTCCGCGAACGTCTTCGCTTCCGTAGCAGCATATTTCTCTTTTTCTTCATTTAAAAGTTCGAATGATAAAGAGTACGCCGTCACTTCCACTTCCAGTTCATCACGCCGGACGCTCATGATATTCAGATAGTATTCTTTTCCGCGGTACAAAAAAGAGAGCTTATTGCCCTCTACTAAATACTGCGCATCCTCATGCTTTGCGCCGGCGCAAAAGGTCAGCGTGTTGGCAGCGCCTTTCAGGTACTCATGCAGCTCATCATCGTAATAGTGCAAGGCTTTCGGCGCACCGTTATCCATAAATGCCAGGACGTTATCGTAAGCGTCCAGGACCGCAATCCTCACTCTTTCCATCTACAGATACGCCTCCCTTATTCGAACGGTAACATCGGGTACCGGGTTGCAAAAATCGGAGAAATAGAACTGGATTTTTGATTCCCCTGGCGGAACGTGGAAATGTTTGCTTCCTTTCACCTCGTCTCCCAGTGCCGGCACGCCGTTTACATACATTTTCGTAGTCTCTCCATCAATTGTAATCACATCGCCTTCTGCGTACCGGTTCGGGATGTCCACTCGGTACTGCACATTGTCTTTCCGGAATGACATCTTTCCAAATGCCATGTTGCTGACCGGATTCACATTGTTTGCGTACTGGCCAATAAAGATCGTGACCGTAAGTCCTTTCTTTTCAGCCGCCTCCGGTACCCGGAACGGATATGTTTTTCCACCAAATACAAACTCAAACAGTTCGCCGCTTTTGTTGATCGAAATCAGGCCATTCTTGCTGCTTGTTGCAGAATCTGCATTCGGCTCGTACCGGATCCGTTTTTTCTCGGCAGCCTGCACCTGGAAAATCGCGCTGCACATGCTGTCACTTTCGGATGATTTGACGATATGGATTGATGCAAGATGTTCTCCGTTTTCATCACCGATGACAAATTCCAACAGCCCGACCTCTGTAGCTTTTGACGTCTGGAACCAAATACTGGCTTCCGCCTTGAAATTGACTGCGCCAGAATTTCCGGAAGAGTCTGCCGGCAGTGTCACCTGTCTTGCGGCTCCGTGCCAGCTGGATCCGCTTCCAGGCGTCTGCAGTCTGAGCCATCCATCCTCATAGCCCGCGAAACTACCTCCCATCGGAAATGTATCATTGCTGGCCAGAATTCCCTTACCTTCCGTCATTGCGCTGTAATCGGAAGGCTTAGTGTATTTCAGCAGTACTTCTGATTTCTCTCTGGCTTCATCGTCTGCCTCGTCAACTGATCCGTACTGCAGGATGCCATACTCGCTTACGATGCCGATGAAACCATTTTCGTGATTGTGTGTGATATCATAGCTTACTGGGACGGATTCCGTACCGGAATTAGTAATCGTTGCTTCCATGACTCCGGATGCACTTTCTGACGCCTGGAAGGTTTTTTCGGTTGTGGAGTGCTTATATGGATCCGAGCAATACATTTCAAATGTGCTGACTATCTTATTTCTTCCATCCGGGACATCCCCGGTATCTGAAAATGTACCATAAAAGCACTTGTCCGGTTCGTCATCAAAGATCAGCTGCGCCTCTTCTGCATTAAGTGCTTTATTCAGCAGATTAAATGCTTCCCTGAACTCTCCACACGTGTCTACATTGATCTGATACTTAATAGTCAGAATTCGTGTCGGGCGCCTTCTCTGGAGATACTGTTCGCCATCTATGCCGGATATTGATAATGTAGAAATCTCAGATTCCAGCAACTCTCTCCCAGATACGCTCAATGTTCTGTATCCGGGAACGATATTCTCCAAATACTCTCCATTAATCGTGAATGCTTCCGACCCGAAGTATTCTAATGTCTCTTTTGTCTTGATTGTATCTCTAAAACTATACATCTTTAATTCCTTTCAGCATATTCTTAAACTTATCTTCCTTTTCCAATTCATCCTGCGTATAGGTGGCGGATGCTTTTGCAATTTCACGGCCTTCAAGTTCAACCGGAACGATAATCGTATATTTGGCTTCCTGATAATATGTGTAATCGTCCGAAAGCTCCATATTTCCATATCCACCTGCTACTGCAAGTTTCTGTCGCTTCATCACCTTGCTTGGCACAGATACCAGCTTTTCTGAGGCTCTCCACGCTTCTTTGACCTTTGAAAGTATGCCACCAACATATCCTCCGCCCCAGTATCCCCCAAGTCCTTCAGCAACCTTTGATGGACTGTTGATTTTTGCCTTTGCCCGAATGGCCGCCTCTGCCGCTATAGCAAGCTGAGCGGCTACGCTTCGCACCGCTCCGAGCTGACTTCTCATTCCATTTGCAAGCCCTTGTCCAATGTAGACACCACAGGAATAAGCTCTGTTACTGGTTGAATTGAATACAGAAATAATAGTATTTGTGGAACTTTTTGCGGTTCCGATTACAGCCGTCATTCCCGTTCCAAGTCCGGAATTGAATGCACTTCCTACTTTTCCGCCAGAACTTTTTGCCTTGCTTGATGCTCCGTCAAATGCGCTGATCATCGAATTCATTGATGATTTCGCCTTGTTTCCGATAGCATCCAGCCCTTCATTCACAATCGACATTGAACTCTTCATGCTTGATAACGATTTTTGAGCCGTCTTTGCATTTTTGGAAATAGACTTCATGCTTGAATTTACTAATTTCAGAGATGCATAAAGCACCAGCATGCCTGCACTCGTAACAACAATTCCGGCAGAAAATGCCAACAATCCCACCGTTGCCACCACAAGTCCCGCTCCAAGTGCAACGCATCCGATTCCGGCAAGCGCAGCTCCTGCAGCAAATACTGTCATTCCAGCACCAAGGGCTACTATTGCTACGGCTCCTTGCAATCCATATTCTGTGACAGTAGGCAATACTGCCGCCACAACATACAATGCTGCAGAAGCTAAAACCGCTCCTGCACCTACCATCAAGATTGCGGCTCCAAATGCAACAAATCCCACTGTTCCAGCAGTAAGCAGCGGTCCCAACACCGCAGCTCCTGCCGCCAGAAGTGCAACTGCAGCAACCATTCCTACCATGACACCAATCGCCAATGGACCAGCATTTGCGAGATTAATCGCCGCACTCGTCATGAGAGCCATACCCGCGCCAGCAAGCAATACAGCTGCGCCAAACGATGCAAATCCGGCAGCTCCTGCCGTAAGCGTTGGAGCGACTGATTTCGCTACGTACATGAGCGCTCCGACTGCGGCAACCATTCCTACCATAGTAGCGATAGCAGCCGGACCCGCGCTTGCAAGCTGTATCGCGGAATACGATAGCAAAGCAAATCCGGCGCTGATCAGCAGTATACTTGCTCCAACTGCCATCATTGCAGTTGATATAGCAGATAATTTTTTTGTTCCCCCAGACATAGATGAAAGCATTTTCAACATTCCAACGCTCAGAGCAGACACCACTCCTACCAATCCAACGAGAACACCGATAGCCACTGGACCGGCGCTTGCGACTGCGACAGCAGACTGCGCAAGTAAATAGAATCCAGCACTAATCGTCAAAACACCGACGCCAAGCATCATAAATGATTTAGCAGAAGCCAACATTTTATTAGAGCTTCTGCCGCTTGATTTACCAACTGCATCTTGCCCTTTAGATACTCCGAAAAGTCCAGGAACCAATTTACTAATGCCAAGCTTGGCGAGACCTCCGATCGCACCGGTAAACATTCCAACGAACGGAGCTACGGCTTTCACAATTTTGAATCCTTTGTATGCGACATAAAGTTTAGGTAGAGTAGTTAACACCTTTGCGATAACCTCTGAATGCTCCTCGCAGAATCCTGCAAACGACTTTAGTGCATCTGTAGCGACACCGAGAACATCCGAAAAGCTACTCACGCTCTCGGCTGATCCAAACGAATCTGTAAGTTCTCCTACGTGTCCTATAATTGCACTGGCAGCATCGCCGAACGCATTTTTAACCTCGATGAAATCTGTTTTAAACACCGTCCAGTATGGCGAAATCTTATCAATAGCCGCCGGCACTTTAACTGCAAGCCAATCGAATCCAGATCCTATTTTTTCATTCATTCCATTGATTGCATCAATAACAGAACTCTTTGCGAAGGAGTCATACAGGTTCATCATTCCGCTAGCCACTGTTGCTTCCAGATTTCCCATTGCTCCTTCAAACGTTGTGACTGAAGTAGCTGCCTCTTTTGCCATTTCGGTCATACCGATATTATTCATAGCTTCCGCCAGAAGATCTGCTGTAAGAGCTCCATCTTCCATCGCTTTCTTAAAGTCTTTACCGATTTTAGGATTAAGCTTTATAAGCTCTTTTCGAAGCCCTCCAGCGAGCTGAGGACTGGCATTTAAAATCTGATTCCAATCCTGAGCATGGAGCGCTCCTGCCGCCATCGCCTGTGAAAATGCAAGAGCAACACTGGAGTATTCCTGCGCCCCGCCGCCAAATACGGCAACTGCATTTCCGACCGCTTCCGTAAGCTTATCCGCATCCTTGATTCCGTTTGCAGATAGAGCCCCGAACGTGCTCATAACGTCCTGAAGACTAAATACCGTCTTATCAGCGTATGTTTTTAATGTTCCTGTCGCACCCGCGATTCGCTGGATCTCCTTTTCCTCATATCCGCTAAATCGCATAGCCGCCTGCAGCTTGTACATAGAATCTGATGTTTCAATCGTCTCTTTTGACAGACTTGACATCTCTCCCATGACCGTCTGAACTGCAGACTGCCCGATTGCCATCATTGCTCCGAACCCGATTCCGCTCGTCAATGTGTCCTTCAGATTATTGGTGTACCCAAGGGCGCTTTTCATTGTTGATGCAAAATTCTTATCGACTGCGGATAATACCGCCCTAACGGAAAAATCGCCCATGTTATGCGCCCTCCTTCCTTAATAATTTTCCGATTCCGGAAAAACGTTCTTTCTTTTGAGCATTTTTTTCTTTCACCTTTTTCAGTTCTGACTCATAATCAAAGAACTTATCAAAACTACTGAAAGCAGGCTTCTGCTTATGCTTTCCGACTTTCTTCTTTGCCTGTGCTGCGAAATTAAGGAAAGCCTGCCAGTGCGCATGGTAATTGTCATCAACCATTTTCAACTGGTAGGCTTCCATCATAAGCTCATATTCTGGAATTGTAAGTCGGTCTACCTCAGCAATGCTTTTGAATCCTAAATACCGGAAACAGTCTACGGCAACATCATGATAGAATTCTTCGATCGTTACATCATCGATTCCATCCTCATTTTTTCCATTGTTTCCCGCTTCGCTTTCTCCTTCTCGATAGCGTTCAGTGCATCCAGTGTCGCATTCTTCGTAGCATTTGCTTTCTTTAAGAAACCCAGCGTTTTCTCAAATACCTCGTCAATATCTGTATTTTCGTCATTAATAAAGGCATCCAGTCCATCCATAGTGATTCTCGGATCGCAGCCCTTATTTGCCATGAACAAAACCTCCACCAGTGCTTCGACATCATAATCGTTCAAACGACCAACCGTGTATCTGAGCCCCACGTTCTGTTTCATATCTTTCATGCCGTCGACAGGAACCGTAACTGTTTTGTTGATCTCCCTGAGGAATCCCATTCCGAAATTGAACTTCACCATCTGACCATTCATTTCTAATTCATACATCTTTTATTTCCTCCTTACGCTCCCGTTTTCTTCGTATCCTTAAATACATATTCTGCAATCGCCTGCTGTTCATCTGTCACTGTTGCATATCCGTCAGCGCCTTTTCCTTCAATTCCAAAGTCTATAGATGCCTCGGCATGGTCCTCTGAATTTGAAGAAAGCTCAAAATTGGTCACGTATCCAAGAAAATACTTTGCTGCAAACTTTCCTGAATTCGTATCTGTTCCTGGCTTATCCAGATTCACCTCCCAGATCTCCATCTTTTCGCCGTCATCAATTGCCTTCTCAATCTTTGCAATCATTTCATCATTTTCGCTTGCAAAAATAGCCGCTGCACTAATTTCTGTTTCCAGTTCGCCAGGAACGCGAATGGACCCATCCTTTGTGTCTACTGTATCTGAATCTCTTGACTTTGATCGGCTGTTTTCTGTTGTGAATGCAATCGCAGTTGCATCACTGGTTGCTGCTTCGCTCAAAAGCCTGTACAGATAAATAATTCGTTTACCTTTAATTGCTCCCATATCGTCCTCCTATAAAATATCAAATACTAAATTTACCATGCCCCTCCATACCGGTGGGGTTACCGTCCTATCCTGATTGATCTGTATGCCGGAATCATTAACCCTGAGAGAAACCTTGAATCCATAAGCGTCCTTCATATTTATTGTTTCAAAGAACAGATCATTACATATCTCAGATACTTTCTTACGGTTCATTTCTGTATCCCAAATATTCAAATTGATAGATACCTGGGATAAAGCACCGGACTTCGTTCCGGTATATTTCGTCTGCAAATCACCAAAGTCCGCAAACGGATACCCAACATCGTTTGCAGGCCTGCTCTCATATACCTTTTTATCCAGCCTCCCTGATAGGAACTTCCATATCACATCATGTATCGCCTGTTCTGCAGTTCTCATGACTTCCTCCTACTTTACCAGCTTTTTCATATCTGCTTGGAACTTTGCTTCCTGTTCGTCAAGCGCAGGCTTTACAAACGGCTGCGCATCCATAAATCTGGTGCCGTATTCCAGATACGGCGAATACTCTGTTGTTGGACCCGATTCTGCCGTCATTCCTCCGTCAGTTATCTCTAAATCAACGCTCCTCTTTGTCGTACCGGTCTGGTATCCCTTCTTGAAGTCTGCATTATCCTGTATTTTCTGCTGTAGCCCCATACCATTCGTGCGTACAACCTTTTTAACATCATTCAGGGTTGCATTCTTTCGCAGCTGTTTTTCCAGTTTATCTAATCCAACAATCTTAATTTCCGCCATTTTCCGTCACCACAAAGCTGCATCTATCAGTCGGATAACGATCCGTATCGACTGTATATGCTTTTCCTTCCATTTCGATATAATCGTACGGCCGGTCGAATGCTCTTTGCAGACGAACGACATAGCGGTTCGGTTTAACATCGCCGAACACAGCTTGCTGCCTCTCGCTATTCATGTGTGTTACATTAGCATACTTCTTTTCCCGGATGCTCTTTTCCTCGTTCCATACCCCATTGTCCGGATCATATTCCTTCCACCCGCTCTTAACAAAGATAATCGGTGTGTTGTATCTCATATAAACCTCAGCACTCCTCTTTTCTTTCCTTCGCGCCTTGCAATCCATTCCTTAATGTCAGAATCGTATGCATCGATGTCATTAGCATCGTCAAAGGAAATACTTTCTCCTTCCTGGCTGTAACTTGACATTCCTTCATTTCCGAGCCGGTTAAATCTTGCAACGGAAACCTCGCACACAATATATTCCAGTTCAGGCGGCACCTCTTCAATGTCAGACGGCAGGCGAAGAAGCACCTGCCGTTTTGCATGTTCTATTATCAGATCTATCTTGTCATCCAATCCGGATTCTCTGGAATCCACATCGATCAACAGTTTTACATCTTCAAATATTGACATTTAATCACCTACTCTGCTGCACTTTTTCCTGACTTCGACTTCTTCTGGCCGGACTCATGGCTTTCGTCATTAGCCGATTCTTTCGGCGTCTCCGCTTCTTCCTCTTCAATAAGTTCAATCAGCGGAGTTTTCTGCAGATTGTTACTTCCGGAAAGCTCGGCAATTCTTTCCTCGGAAGGCTTGAGACCTTTCCGTGGATACTCATCTCCGATTTCATATTCGTGGTAAAGATCTCCGCTTTTGGTCTTCTTTACATCCTGCAAATCGGCGAATGCTTTAATGACTCTATACATATTCCGTTACCTCCTATGCTCCTGTGATTTTTACTTTTGCGACTGCTTTTTTGTTAACCGGAAGGATATATTCACCTGCGGATCCTGCGCCCTGAAGGGCAACTCCGTCAAAGTCCTCAGACTCAATTGTTCTTGCAGTGTTAATTCCGGTAAACGCTTTTCCAACACCTACTGCATAAGCCAATACACATTCATTTTCCTGGAAGAGATCAGACGGCACCTCCTCGATCACAAAGCCTTTAAACATGCGGACTTCGTTTCTGTCGATATTGACCGTGGATCCCTTCGCTGTGGTAGAAAGCCCTGAATCGATGATGGCATTGTAAGTAGTAGCATCTACTTTCGCTACTTTCGTTACGCCTTTGCGAAGCTTAATGTCTACAAAGTACGCTGAAAGCTTATTGAATACTCCCGCTACTGTGTCTTTTGTAATAGCTGCCGGTTCAGTTACAACTGCGGACCCAGAAGCACATTCAGATATGAATTTGCCGTGATGAGCATTAAACATACCAACCTTTTCCTGCGCCTGCAGGTCAAGGCGGTCTGCTACAGCAGATTCAAAATCATTGTTTACAGTATGGCGATCCAGTCCTTCATGGAATACCCAATCCCATGTGTACGGCACCGGCACATCTTTGTATACAACTTCTGTTCGATTTCCAAATCTGGAGCTCTTACCAGTTCCTTCTCCAAATGCTGTATTTGCGTCTGTTTTATAAGCAGCACTCTCGCCTTCTTTAAGCGATCCCTGTGTAATTACGCACGGAATATCGGAAGTCTTTACGTAAAATGCAGTTTCGTTATCCTGTACTCCATCCATTGTTTCAAGTCCGCCAACGAAAAAGTCTCCAAAATAAGACTGTACGCCGAACACTACTTCAAGAAGTTTTTTAAATTCTTTCTGATACTGTCTCGCAGTAGTTTCCGGTTCTCCTTCGTGCACCTTTAAGTTAAAAATTAATTTACTGTTTCTGTTCATATTTCTCGTCCTCCTATTTTATTTGCTATATTTAGCGATTCTGCGGTCAATCTCAGACACTTCGCCTTTATTGCCGCTTCCATAAGATTTCGGCGTCCTTCCGGTCGCCCGTTTTTCTTCCTGCGCCTTCCGGTCTGCAAGAATAATGCCCACAATTTTTTTAACATTTGCATTTGATGTATCTGCGTCACCTGTTACAACCAGATCAAGGAAATCCTGAGAAGCTACAATACCTTCCGGCATTGCTTCTACATCGGCGGCTACGGACTTACGAAGCGCATCTGTCGCAATCTGCTGTTCCAGTTCTTTGATGCGAGCATCTTTCTTTGCGGATTCCTCCTCCGCTTTTTTGCGATCGGCTTCTTCGCGTTGTTCCTTTGACATACGCTCGTATTTTCTGGCTTCATCTTTTGCCTTTTCCAGATCTTCCTTGTGCTGCTCTTCCCACTCTTTTTTATGTTTCGCAACAATGCGGTCAACCTCGGCGTCATCATAAGTTCGCTTATTCGGTTTGTTTTCTTCCGGATTATCCAGCTCTTCCTTACCTTCCGGTTTCAGTTCCGGATTATCCTGATCATCCCCTTCGCCATCATGGATCTGCAGGTCAAACTTTACATGTCCTCTGTGTTCCTGTGGATTCTTTGAATTGCGTCTTCTCATCAAAATGTTTTTATAAGTTCTATTCTTCATCGTGTTCTCCTTTCCCGCTCCTCCCGGAGCACTCCCCAGCTTTATCTATCCCTCCCGGGATTTCGGTTCCGGGCCTGCCAAATTAATTGATAGTTACAGCATCCGGATAAGCTCCCGCCACTCCGCAAATGCCAATAAAAAAAGAATCCACAAGCGTTTTACTTACACTTGACAGATCCTCATATATCAATCTGGAATGTCCAGATTCGATATTATATTCAATTTCATCATCAGTCAGCGATTCTATCGATGCAATCATTGTTTGAAACAAGCACGATACAGCACTGCACACAATACTATTCCCGGTTCCTGCATGTCCGGAAATATCAATCTCGCCCTCTCGGACATTTACTACAATCAAATAGCATCTCTCCTTTCTCTTCCGGTCGTTCCCTGCCGGTGGGAGATTCTTCGGATCACCGCCTTTCTACAGATAACCGCTTGCCATCAAACAGAATCTTATCTCCAATTTTCGCAATCTCGGCACCTATCATCACTCCCTTCAATTTCGAAGCACCATCATTAATGCGATACACGAATTTTATAGTTCTGTAGTTCATTCGTCTGACTAACCAATCGGGAGCCAGCACATCTGAATCTTTCGTCACAATATATGATTGTTTCACAAACAATCAACTTCCTTGAATGTCTGATAAATCTTCGGTGACTGGATGGCGAACCAATCAACCATCTCTTCATTTTCTGCCCATGATCCGTAGCAGTGAGAAGCATTTGCGGACAACCCACTCTCAGACAGATACGCATGGATGATCTCATGTCTGAGAACGTCTTTATCGTATCGTTCCCTCCCCGCATCCGTCATATCTTTGTCGTTGCATCTTTTAATCCAAATATCTCTGTCGTGCCTATTGCAAAGTCCGCCAGCATTTTCTCCCACTTCACTTAGATAATCCGGGAATTCATCCACAAAGTAAATATTGTAATCAGTTCCGAGTATATTTACTGTCTTCATAGCTCCTCCTTAAAATGGGTATAAAAATACCACCGGTCAATTACTGACTGGTGGCTTTTAATCTACTTTTTCTTTTATTTCATCTTCGATGACTGTTATCACCTTATCTTCAATCCCTTTTTTGTCGACTTCAAAAATACAAGCTTCTCCGTTTCCGAGAATGTCTACCGCTCGCCCAACGCGCCCGTCTTTCAATCTGTATTTTTCATATAATGCAATCATAATTCTCATCTCCTAATCGACATGAACTGTTGTCAATCTCATCTCTCCACTGGCATTATCGTCAATCCAAGCTGTTAATACCTTTGCTGTCTTTCCATTCGGTCCAGTGATGTCCATAATAACTTCATATGTCATACCCCAACCCCTATCGCCTTTCTCAATAGCATCGTAGTACGGCAAATTCTCGTATATCTGTTTGATTAACTCATCTGCGTTCTCTTTCGTATAACCAAGCGCCAGTCTGAACGCTTCTGCCTTATCTGGGTCTTTTTCCGGTTCTAATGCATAATGCGTGAATTTTGCTCTTGGTATTACAGCATCCTTGTATTTCGGCAAAGCCAACGCGGATACTAATGCATCTTTCATTTCAATGCCTGATTTTATTTTATCATTTGTATTTTGATTTGCAAGGAATTCTTTTGACTTTGACAACTTAAGTTTCTCCCACTCTTCAGTGGTCCCGCCGTTATCCAAATAATTCAGCCATTCTTCGTATTCCTCACTATCCATCCAAGCGGCTATGCTACATCGGCAGTTCGGATGCATTGGCGGAGCGTTTACTGCAATTTCCATATCTTTAATCTTAAAATGCTTTCCGTTCAGCTCCTTGCATATTCCACAGGCAGTTCCATTGCAAATGAATTGATAATCTTCAAACCCATTCTTCTCAAGAGACTGCTTCTGAGCTTCTATCTGCACTCTGGCGAGCTCCGTCCGCATAAGTCTCTCTGCATTGTACTCAGATACTCCGAATCTCTTCCGAAGATGCACAGCAAGCTGCCGCGGATTCTTCCCCTGGATCATTCCTTCCATCAAGAGTTTTGATAGTTCAGATTTTAGCATGTCCTGATACATCCAGATACGATCTGAATATGTTGCATTTGCAAATGATGCATTAGCAATAGCATGCGCGTATTTCGCATTATTCCCCACCGTTCCTCCAAGGATTCCAGCCATGCGTTCGAATTCCTGAAGGGTTCTCTCAGTCAGAATCTGATCAAAATATTTTTGTAAACCGTCAAACCCATCCACCAATTCAAGTCCGATATTTGCTTTCAACATTTCCAACCGGTTTACCTTCATCGTAAGATTATATAGCCGCATCTCCTCATTTGCCTGATCGGAGAAGTTTTTTTCTTTCACATACTTTGCTGCCTTTCGTTCATATGCTTCGATATCCAGCTTGGATACACGCTTCCTGGCTTCTGCAAGTGTGATGCCTTCTTTCTTGGCATATTTTGCATAAAATCCGTTAATCTCTTTTTGAATGTTATCCATCATATATTCGTAGCAGTCATTAATAGCTTTTGAATACTCTTCTTCGGTCTTCAGATTTTTCTTTAGATTTTCCGCTTCACGCTTCTGCCAGTAATCCTTACTGCTTGCCATTTGCATCAGCTCCAAACATTCGATTCGTCACGATATCATTCTTTTCTTTGAGACTTTCTTCTTCCATTTTCTTAATCTCTTCAGACGCTTCTGGTACTATACTGAGCACGCCGATCTGCGTTTCCCGGCTGACGATTCCGTCAAGATTCTGAGCCACCTGCGACTCTTCCAGTATATTCCTCGGAATATTTCGCGTAGTCGTGTACTTGATATCCCTCCATGCATCCTTATTCGAAACATTCGTTGAAAGCGTACAAAATAGCTTATAGCGTTTACTCATGCTTTTGAGTACTTTCCGGTCAAGCGTTTTTGCAAGATCGCTCATTGGCTGCAGCTTAAACTCTAATGCAACTCCAGAGTCATTTCCGAACGACTCATCTGTAATATCGGGTACCATGCTGATTTTATGGATCAGTCTCTCCGCTCTATTCAGGAGATTCTCCTGTGTGCCATCAGCGGTCGGCTTTTGAAGAAACTGCACGAGCACGTCTTTTGCATCATCCGTACCGAACATATTAATGAATCTATCATCACGGATCTTGCGTACACCTTCTTCGTCCACCTCCACTCCAAGCACTTCGAGATATGCCTCAGCGAATGAATCCACATCATTTGCTTTTTCTCCAATCGATTTATTGTACACTTCTGTCAATCCGGAGATTTCTTCGTAAATGCTCATGCGCTCATCATTCATGATCCATTCCACAACACATATCTTTCCATACGGATTATCTCTTGCCTCTTCAATAAAATCGTTTCCGCGGAATTCACGAATTTCGTAAGGCGTGATTACTTCTCCATACCTTGTCACTCCATCTTCATCGTATCCGTACCTCACTGCGAAATACGCAGTTTTCCTGAGAGAATTCTCGTATACTACAAAGACTTCCTTAGGACTTTCATCAGACACTCTGGTCTGCGCATCTTCATCCTGATAGAAATATTCAAAAGCATGCCCGTATTTGCACACCTTTTTCAGCATTTCAAAATCGTGATCAGCAATTCCGTTAATACGATCAAATTCTTTGATGGCTTCATTTACTGTTTCATCTGGATGAACCTTCTTCACGGGAATTCCGTAGGCGTATCCCAAAAACACATCTGTTATGAACTTTGGAAAATTAACCGCCAAGCGATTGTCTGGCTTCCAGTGTTCTTTTTCTGGAGCTTTAAACACATCGTGAAATCCTTCATAAAGATTCTCAAGGTATTCGTATCTTGGAAATCGCTCTTCGTGTTTGCAGATATATGTATTGACCAGATCCATCGTGATTTCCTTGCCGGCGTCACACTTAAGCGGCTTAGGCAGCTTATACGGTCTCCTTCCCATCCTATATTCCTCCTTTGAACGTCTGCATCTTTGCAGTTCCTTTGCTCATTTTCCGAAGCAGGCTTGCCGCACTGTCCGGCGAATCATCGTGTTCCGCATGTTCTGAATAATCCAAAATTTCATTGATATATTCCGGATCCGTATCTTCCAACCAGACAATATTCTTCCAATTGCTTCGAAGATAAGTCGATATCTTTACAAATTTATTCATCGATTCGTCGTATGGATTTACGCTGTATCCGAGTCCGCGCAGCTCCTTGGCCAGATATCCTTTATCGGCATTCTTTTCGCATGATATTGAGCCGGCGCGGAACATCTTGTGATAAACTCCAATTTCGGATAAGCAGTCGTCCACATGCTTGTCCCAGCGCTTACCAAATCCAATGATCCGGCCATCCGGGATCTTATGGAATACTGTGTATGCCGTACCGTCAGCTCCGTCATAAGCAGCATCTATATGAGCTACGCCGTTGTAGATCAGCTCTTTTTCTTTCGTGAACTTCGGTTCCTTAAACATGGCATCTTTATCCGCAATGTGCTTCAGCTCATAATTGGCAGCGAACAAGCTGTCGCTCATGCTCTGTCGCAATTCCTCCAGTTTGTCTCTTTTGATTAGTCCGGTAGAATAGCAGTCGTACTTTCGAACATTTGGCATGATCGATATTGCATCTTCTTTATGCCAGGGCGTCCCGGTGTTGATGAAACGCCCGCCACGGTTGCAGATATTCTGGAGCTCCATGTACTGAATCTTTGTCCGCTCACGCTCAGCCTTGCTGATACGATCCTTCAAATTCACAATGTCATCCGTCACAACGATATCGGCATGCTTACCGGTAATGCTAGTCCCGATACCAAGTCCTACTACCTGGGACACGCCCTTTGTGGATGTGCTTAGATTCGTATGTATTTCGGAATTGTTCTCTTTTATCAGCTCCAATTCGGTTCCATACAGATCGCGAACAACACTCTGCATTGCGCCGCTCTTTAATATCTTCTGCGACTGCGTCAGAACCTCAGTAACGTCATCATCCGTCTTCCGGAAGAACATCACATTTTCGTTTGGCTTGATCACAGTATGTATTGCCAGAAACAGAGATAGATCTGTCGTCTTGTACGAACCGCGATGCGCAAGCAGCGTCTGATCAGCATCAGCATACAAAAAAGACCTCAACCACTCATTGTGTAAAGTAGTCAGGTCTTTAAATCCTACCCAGTGTCCAATTTTATATGGTTCATTCCACAGGAGGTCCAGAACCGCTTGCTTTCTGCTGTTCAAAGTATGCCTCCATTTCCTTAATGGAATCATCAATGGCCGGAGTTTTGATATCCAGCTTATCATTCCACATGCCTAAATGACGCCCGAGAAGCTCTAATGCTTTCTCTTTATCATTCAGTTTTATCTCGATGCCGTTCGCGCCTTCCTTGATTCCTGCAATAGCCCGGATCTGGTTGTCCTCCAGCTGGCTGGTATCTTTTATTACAACTCTTCCTCCGCGTATTTCAACATAGTCTGTCGCTTTCGCGAATGCAGATGCTGCAAGTTCCTGGACAACACGATCCTGCGTGACCTCTGTTCGCTCCTGGCGTTCTTTCATTCGGTCTGAAATATATTTCGCAACCTTGACATTTCTCAACATCCTACTTCCAGCCTGTGCTGCCGTTTCATCTTTTTTCACACTCGGATACGCTACACGGTAAGCCCGAGTGGCGTTCAAATCAATCAGGTATTCATCTGCAAATATTTTCTGTTTATCTGTCACTTTGGCTCACCACCTTTCTTCGCATAGAAAAAGCACCCCGGAGGGTGCCGATATTTAAATATTATCTTTGTTTCTGTAAATATTCAAGATATAACAAGCTCAATTCTATACCAATCCTTTTCCCGAAAGAATCCTTCACTAAAGAAATCATATTTTCACGAACATTTTTACACGCTTCATCGTCGTCCTTAGTAAATCTCTTTTTTTGTGTTGAAATAGATAACATTGCTTCTACGTATAAAGTATCATTTTTCTTCACCTGATACCTGTAACAAAAGATCGATCCAACCTCTTCTCCATTTTCTTCGCTTAACTCGTCTTGCGGATTGTATATATACCTTTTCTCCTTTTTTGCATCTTCTTTTTTATTATTAAAATAATATGGTTTTTGAGAATCCAACAGATAATTAAATGTGCTGTTTTCCTTAGGGTCGAAAAGAGTTTCTATATTCATATCCTTTTCGACCGTTCCTTCAGTCCACTTCCACGAATCATTCTCCTGCGGGAATCGATATACAATTGTAACAAGAAAATCTTTAAACGAATATTCCATTTCTGAATTGTTTAATAATTTAACTAAGCAATCCGTAATTCCGTTTATGATTTCTTTTAACTGATTGTTTGGATTTGAAATTATCTCTGCTCTCGCACTCGCATCACCTTTCGCTTCAACGATTTTATTTCTTAATCTTGAATACTTCTCGTTACATATTTTATCTACCTTTTCCATTATAGTAGACAGATATTCTACTTTCCCGATCAGTTTTTCCAGTTGTCCAGTTTCAGTTCTACTTAAATACAAGTTATTTAAAAACGCTATAATTAAAACAATTCCTACTAAACATGCAGTAAAACATATTCCAACTCTTGTTGCTTGCCCGTTTTTATCTAATAGGCCAATACTCTTTCCTAAATATGGAACAATAACCGAGAACCAAATTGTAGGAATGGATATGATAATAGTATACCAACACCAATGTCTCTTAAAAAAATTATGTAAAACAGCTAATCTGTTTCTTTGCTTTTTCTTTTTACTAATTTCCCCCATAAATTGTGTTTAGCGTTATCTGTACGATTATATACGGCCAACTCCATTATTGAACGATTCGATGTTTCTCTTTTTTCATAAGTCGATTTAGCATATGAAGCCCTCTCTAAAACCGAACCTACGCTGTATCCTTTCATTGTTTTATTCATCTTTTGTACCAACTTTCTTATAGCACGCATTGTATTTACGCTTCCATTCTATCATTTTTATAAATCATATTCAATATTTTGTTACAAATCAATTCTTTTTCTTCGACAAATTTCAACAAAAACACCCTATCTGCCGTAACAAATAGAGTGTCTTGTTAAACGTCTGGTGGAGTTATCGTTTCCCGGAAGAGCTTGTCTCATCTCTTCCGTTTCTCGATGATACCATAATACCACAGATGCTACTGACATTCACTGACATCTTTCGGAATTTGGAAATTAGCTAATGCCTTTCCATGAATTCTGAATATCTGCCTTTCAGAGAATTTCATCTTCTCCGCGATCTCCCACCAGTCCATCCCTCTGATATATCGGTAGAATAACACATCTTTCTCGTTCTCACTTTTCAGCTTCTTGATCCTTCCGACGATCTCCTGGTAATCCTTGATTCTGCAATACCTCTCATCGATCAGCTCCTGTACCATACTGTCCAGCTCGGCAGCATATCCGGAAAGATCGCTTTGCCCGCAACCTCCGTGCGGCATTCCGTCATTATTCACCGAAGGAGAAATCTTCATTGACCTGAGTTCTGCTATCTCGGCATTGATTCTATGTATCCGCCTTACATGCGTTCGATATTTCCTCAGATACTCCTTTTTCAGATCATTCTCCGACGGTTCTCTCTTTTCTTCGATTGCTTCCACCACTTGCATCACTCCCTATCACATTTATACAACCTGCCTGTCCTCTTATCCCGTACTTCCACCACTTCGAATCCGACCATACTTGCAATCGCCTGCACCGCATTCAACGCTTCTCTCATCCTGTGCGGCATACGGTTATATTCCCTCATAGCTTTCTCCGCAGTCGGATCTCTGTATCCTTCCTGGTTCAATGTATCCCTTCTTTCTCAGATATTCTACAACCGAATACCTCTTCACAGTATTCTTTGTATTCTTCGCACATCCTGTGCTTCTTCGCTTCTTCAGGTGATATGTTATGCTGTCTTGCATATACTTTGCAATACTGTTTATATTGGACTTCTGCTTCATTCACGTATCTCAATCTCCTTTCCGGCGTGCTCTATTATTTTCTTTCCGATGGCGAATATCAGCCCATTTCACCGATCGTTAATGGTCTTTTTAGATTTCCATCAATATCGAATGCTCTGTATATTTCTTTAAGTGTTTCGCCGTCAGATTTATAAATTATTCCGTCCTTCATAATTCTTGACCTTTCTGATCTGCTTCTGACTGCAGCCATTCTATCCATTCTCCGGCTTCTTCCTCGCTTGGATAATCTTGGTTAATCCACTGATAATCGGCTTTTACACTGCAAAGGAAATCTGCCAGTCCTTCATCTGTCATTCCACGGATCCGGTCTGCGTTTGTCATAGGCACATAATATTCCTTAACGGCACATCCATGAACACATCTTTCGCATGGGTATTCATAATAACTTTTACTACTGTATTTGCACTTTTCGCAAGATTCAAATTCTTTCATTCTTCTCACTCTCCTTTTCTGATCGGTACGGCTCTGGGAGTGGCATCCAAGCTGTTACTTTCCAGTAAGATCTATTTCCAGACAAATTCCACCTTTTCATTCTCGGCATCCATTTTGCAAAAGTAACATGAACTATATGATTTTCAATAGCATTCACAACATATGTTCCGCTCTCTTCCGGAAAACGATCACTGCATGTAATCCATTCGCCGACTTTCGGCTGGTCTTCAATTACACTTGCAATCTGACGCATGCCTGCAACCATTGCCGGCATATTACATTTCATTGCAAATTCGATTTCTTTTTCAATATCTTCAATCAGCTTTTTCTCATCAATCATCTGCTATTCCTCAACATGTATTTTCTTTCCGCAAAACGGACAATATAAATATCCGTTCTCCACGGGTCCATCTGCCATAAACATCAAAGTTCTTTCACATGATGTCTCATAATAATATTCATCTTCATTGTATTTCCAGGTGCATTCATTCTCGTTAATCATCTGCTATTCCTCCATCGGTTCAATTTCTTTCCACCTAACCACATTGCAGGTTTTGTATTGGAGCCAGATATCTCCACCGTGCACTTTTGAATAGATGTGTGTTTCAAAAAGCTTGATATTTCCAACGATTCTGAAAGTGCCTTTAAAAACCTGTCCCAATTTATTCTCAAATAAATAGCTTTTAGATAAGTTTTTCGGCAAATCTTCCGGATCCTTATTAAGATTATGCCAGCGATATTTCTCTTGCCTTTCAAGCGCATCGATTGCTCTACCAAAGTCGAATTCTACCTCTTCTGCATCCTTTTCTCCTCTTCCATGCAGATTCAGCAAAATCACTCTTTCTTTCATTGAATCCTTCACTGATGTAATGTTTTCAATCGTATCCTCTACACTCCACGGCAATTCTGCATATTTTCTCATTCTCCCACCTCCAACAGTTCCGGATTGTCGAAAATGTTTCCGATAACCTTAATCTTATCTTTCCACGGATACATTGGCGAATATTTCTCTTTGTCAATCCAGTGGATTACAAATGCAGTATTTTCAACGTCATATTCTACAATTCCAATAGACGGCTCTCCGACTTTGTGAATGTCTGTTCTTTTTACAATATCTTTTTCGAATAATTTCTTAAGCCCTGTACACTGGCAGATGGTTGATGGGTCAATTAATTTCTCCGTTCCCAATTCTGGTGAATATATATAATTCTCACAATAAAGGAATCCATAAACCCATCCATCATGTTTTTTATTTACATCAAATGCATGCACATGTTTTGCACGGTATAAATATCTATCGTTCATCTTATTTCTCCTTTACAAACTTATATCCCGGAACCCGTATCGCCCGTGATTTACCGGATTCCGCATCAGTCTCTATCATTCCGCTTTCACGCATACTAACAAGATGCTCCTGCACGGATGATGTGCTGTTTAATCCAACTCCTTCACCGATCTCACGAACGGTAGGCGGATATCCGTGAAGATGTATGTATGAAATGATGAAATCTAAAATTTTCTGTTTCATGTTACCTCCTACGCAAATCTCAATTGAGGTTCGCTATCATCAATCCTCATGTTCGGTACCCGTTCTCCAACCTTCAGATAAGGACAATTCGCTTCTACCAGCTTCTGAGCCATGATCGGAACAACACTATTACCGATTCTTGCAACCTGCTTACTTACCGGATACTTGTTGCCGTCATAGTCGTGATCTATGATGTAATCTTGCGGAAATCCCTGCATAAGCTTCAGTTCTTCCGGTTTCAGCATCCTTAAGTAAATATCTTTCAGTATATATTTTTCACCATCTATCTCAGTAACTGCATTTACCAGTCCGAATCTGTCTTTCGTTGTTATGGTCCCGAGCGGTGCGCTTAATTCTTGCCCGCACCCGGTTCCGTAATATTTAATCAGGAATGCAGATATCAGACCAAAATGCCCCGGTGATGTAGTAATCGTGTGTAGAGGTTCGTCACATCCCTGTCCGATTCCAGATTTATAAAACTTTGTGATAAACGCTGTCACAAGCCCGTATCTGTTACTGGTATCAATCGTCTTGATTGGCTCAGTCAAAAGTTGCCCTCTGGAATCTCCTGCCTTTTGCTCTCCGTGATACTGGATAAGGAATGCGACTGCTTCTTGGTTCTCCACTATGTACGGATGCGGATTATTAACCACGTATTTCACATATCCATTCGCTATCCTTCGCATTGTGGCATCTGCCAGCGGTTTCTTTCGGTCAAATATAGATTTTCCCAAATCTGACCAGTCAATATAGTCTCCGCACTCTTTCCACTTATCTGTTTCAAACAAATTCCCATATATGCTGTGGGTTCTGGCAGGCCATAATATTAATCGCCCATCTCTTCGGAATATTGCATACCATCGTTTTCGTGTAGTTGGCGCTCCGTAGTCTGCCGCAACAAGCTCTCTACTGTCGAATACGTATCCAAGTGACTTCATAGCAGTAATGAATTTCTTATAGTCCTCCCCTTTCCGCTCTGGTATCGGGTGCCCGTCATTATCCAACGGTCCCCATTGCTGTATTTCTTCCACATTCTCCATGATAATTACATCCGGAAGAATGGCTTTCGCATGCTTATACACCGCCCACGGAAGGATTCTCAGACCTTTCTCGCGTGGCTTTCCGCCTTTTGCCTTGCTGTGGCTTGTACAATCTGGACTCGCCCACATCAGAGCTACATGATGTCCTTTTACATATTTCTGCAAATCAACCTTAAAGATATCCTCTGTTAGATGCAGCGTATCTGGATGATTTGTCTTGTGCATCAGTATGGCATCTGGATCATGATTAATGGCAATGTCTACAGGTCTGCCGAGTGCCATTTCTATTCCTACCGATGCTCCACCGCCGCCGGCAAAGGCATCTATAATCAAATCTCTCATTCTGGCATCACCTCCGGAAAATCAGCAAAACTCATCTGCACTGGCGGAACGTCCTCCCATTCCACGAATTCTTCATCAGGCGTTGAAATATCTTCAATTTCTTCGCCATTCAAAAAATCAAATATTTCTTCCATTTTTCTTCAAGGAGCCGATTCGCATCTTCCCGGGAAGCTCCGGTCTCCTTTCTAAATCTTTTTCTCTATAAATTCCGCAGCACTGACAAATCCATTCTCTTTCAGCACTCTGATCAGCTCATCTACATTCGCCATTTTCTTTTTCGTCTTATCGGCTGTCGATGATTCCTGGCACATTGATGTGCGTTCTACATCAATCCCCATACCGTATTGACCATTCAGGTACACAGCATAGTCTTCCAGTGTTGCGTAGTGATTTCCTAGATAATCAAAATCCATCACTTCTCGCGTCAGCTTATCAAATGATTCTTTCAGTCTGTTCAGACGCTTCTTCCCGAATCCGAACGTTGTATTAAGTGCCATGAACCAAACCGTCTGTGACGTCACATACAAGTTCTTAGACATAAATTCGATAAACTCATCAATATCTTTCTGAGAGAACTTAAGCGGTGCACGGGTAAATCCTCTTTTCCGGATATCGGATTCCAGCGCATCTACGCCATCTTTTTTTGCAATGTTAAGAGCGTAGATCATACCCTGCATCCGGTATTCAAATTCTTTACTGGGTTTACTCATCTTTTCTTCACCTTCCGTTTCTCTAAAATTTTCAACGTTCTGTCTATCTCATTGTTGATCACAGCAAGAAGTAATTCTTTCGCAAATGGAGTCTGATATTTTTCATAAATCCTTCTCGCATCATCACGAAAGTTATCACGCTCCGCATCATCCAGCCATCTTCCCGCATACGTCTTATACAGATTCCACACATCACAGAACATCGAAAATGCTTCTGCGATACTCATAATTCTGTTTTCCATCACAACCCCTCTATCCGTATATAGATTCCTGGAATTTCCGCCCAAAATTTTTCTACAATTTCTGATGCCACAAGAGCATCGTCTTTCCAGAAATGGCAATCCGTCATGCAGTCTTTCAGCAGCTTCTGCAGATTATCTGTATCAGGTTTTGTGATCCGGTATTCACCGTCTTTATGTTTTCCTCTCGGGAAACACCATTTTACGATTAACCGGATTCCACTCTCATATCTTCGCGCCGGCTTATACTTCGACAGATACGCAGTCAGCTTCTGCCTGGCTGCTTTCAATTCAGGTCCGTCGTAGAAAACCGGCTTTCCGTTCACGACCGCAACCTTATGTTCCTGATATGTCACTGTCGGTGGGATTATTGGTATAAAAAATTCTGTTTTCATTCGCTTCACCTCTTTAATGTGTGAAATTGCATGGAATGGAAAATTTTTTATAGTCAAGTAACGTCAGGGGAAGGAGTCGTCGTGCGTAAGCTGTCGCACGACTACTTACCCCTTACTTGACCGTAGGGAAAGGAAAACTTTATATATACGTAGTATATATAGTAATTTTCTTCCCTAGGGAAAGGAAATGACGTGCCGATATTTTCCTTTCCCTGAGAACGACTGAGGGAAAGGGAAAATTACGTGTTTTTTCCCTATTTTCCCTCGCTAGGGAAAGGGAAAATTACGTTTTTTTCCTTACATTTCCCTCTTCTATAACGAAGCCACCATGCTCTTTCAACCGATTTCTGACTGTTTTTTCTGTAACCGCCATGTATTCAGCAAGGTCTTCGACCGTTACTTTTTCATTAATTCCACATGCCTCGAACGCCATTTCCAATGATTGTTTTCGCTCCTTCTTTTTATCTGCAGGAGTCTTTCTTTTCTCTGCAGCTTTCTTCCAGAACGGCTTATCGGAATCTGGTTGAATATCGTTCAGGGAACCGACTTCATCTACTTTATGTATCGGATAATCGAACCACAGATTGACCGGATCGAATTTCGGGAATTCTCGCAAGGTGCCTTCTATCCGCCATGCAGTCATCGCACGCACTTTATCTTCAGACACCTTGATTCTTCGCTCTAGCTCCTCAAATTGCCCCTTAAACAGTTTTTTCTTGCAATAAGCAATCATCTGCGCTTGACTGCACATATCGTCCTGTGACACATCATCTTCCCAGTCCTCGAACAAATTATTAAGATACTCCATACAGGTGTTGCACGTTGCCTTATTGATTTCCTGTTTCAAAAGTTCTTCCGTCGGTTCGAGCTCGATCAGATCGAGAATGGCATCCGGGTCCCTTGCGAATACTCCAGATCCGGACGCTCTGTCCATGGAGCGTTTTCCTCCCTGGATTCCTTTGCTGTGATGATGGCAGTAAATCACCGCAGCCCCCAGTTCCGTACACACTTTATCGAACTGATTGCAGAAATTTGCCATCTGATCTGCACTGTTTTCATCACCTGTGATGACTTTGTAAATTGGATCGATAATAATTGCTGTATAGTTCTTCTTCAGTGCACGCCTTATGAGCTTAGGGGCGAGTTTATCCATAGGTACTGACTTTCCTCGGAGATTCCAAATATCGATGTTATTCAAGTGATTTGGCTGCCATCCAATGGTTTCATACACATCTTTGAATCGATGCAGGCAGGACGCACGATCAAGTTCCAGATTTACATACATTACTCTGCCCATAGCACAGTTCCACTGAAACCACTTACGCCCTTCTGCGATCGCGATACACAACTCTATTAAGGCGAATGATTTACCAGCTTTCGATGGACCCGCGATCAGCATTTTATGCCCTTTGCGAAGTACATTTTCTATGAGTGGTTCCGACAGCTCAGGAAGGTTATCCCATACACTTCCAAGGCCTTCCGGTTCCGGGAGATCGTCATTCACGCTTTCTATCCACTCACGCCATTCTTCCCATGACTGCTTTCCGATATTGGTATCAACAAGAAACTGCTTGCGACCGTTCCGGATGACGCCCGGCATGCGTGACAATCGGGATGGATTGCGGTTCTGAATATCTACCTTTAGACCATTTTTTTCGCATACTTTGTAAAGATAATCTACGCGCTCCCGATATTCCTTATAATCTGATGCTTCTATTTTGACAATCGCATGAAGGCTCTTTCCTCCACTGTGTACCAGACATGCCACTGGAAGCTCCAGCTCTCTTATGATCGCATTCTGTTTTCCGATTTCCATCGTGTCTGATTCAACGAGTGCATATCGGAATTCAACTACATTTTCATTTTTGCATCCCTTTCCATCCAGTGGATTAAACCGGATCCATGCACCAGCTTTTGGGTTGTAATCACCAACTACAGAACCTATATCACCACCGCACTTACTTAATTTTTGGATCAACTGCCGCGCAGTTCTATCGCACAACCCTCTATCCGGCAACAGCTTGCCGTCCTTTTCCCATGTGTGCGTCACATAGCCAACATAATCATCGGTGCCAAATAATGTTTCAATATAGGTAATTAATTGCTCTTCCGGATTCCAGCTTTTCGGTTCTTTTATTTCTTTTTCTTCGATCCAGTTTTTATCTATTATTACCAGGTCGTCTTTTTCTCCGATCGCATCGTTCCAGTCCAGTTCATGTCCTTCAAACTTGGGTCTCCATCCGCGTTCCATTGCCATCTGCACAATCGTTCCGGCTGTAACTGGAGACGAATTTCCACGGAAAGTCTGCCACTTTCTTTCACATTCATTTTTGTGATATCTTGCGTAGTCTTTTCTGCTCCATGAATCCCAGACAGACACGGAATAGCCTTCATGCTTCAATGCCATTCCAACATTAACCCACTCCTGGTAATCTAATTCTGCAGGATTGATGTATTCAATTATTTCGGATAAATCTGTCTGTTTCTCCATTTAATCTCTACACTCCTTTATATTCCTGAGGAATAATATCATGAGGCACGTGCCATCCGTTTGCCGCGATCCGGTCAATTAGCTTCTTAGCACTATCAAACTGCCAGGTACCCACATGCTGAAATCCCCTTCCTTCCAAAAAGCGGATCTGCTTCGGAGTTGTAAGTCCTTCCTGTCTGCGTTTATCAAGCCTTTCAAGAAGCTTCGAAGCTTTACCAGCATTATCAATCTGATCTGGAAGGATTCCGAGCTTTTCTAGCGTCTGTTTCTGTTTTTCAGAAGGCGGCGCCATTTCCCATCCGAATGCCGGCACATATCCAGCCAGATCTTCTGCCTGGATGCTCATTTCAAACTGCAGCGGATCTACAAGCTTACGTTTTCTTTTCTTCATCTCTGCGAGCTGTTGCGCCAAAGCTTCCTCTCTTTGCGCAACTACATCTTCCGATGCAATTCGTTCCGCTTCTTCGATGTCAATTGGACATCCCGCTTTTTCCAGGTTTTCCGTCATCTTCTTTGCAACTTCTTCGCTTTCGCAAATCAAATGAGCGGGATGACAAAGTTCATGTCTTTCCGTGTGCCACAGAAAATCAAGCAAAAGAAGGTGTTCTTTTCCCGGCGCAAGCCTTGTTCCACGCCCAACCATCTGGCAGTAAAGTCCTCTCACTTTCGTTGGCCGTAATACTACGATGCAATCCACAGAAGGACAGTCCCATCCTTCTGTAAGTAACATGGAATTGCAGAGCACATTGTATTTCCCCTGTTCAAAATCTTTCAGGATTTCTGCCCTGTCCTGGCTGTCTCCGTTTACTTCCGCAGCATGAAAACCATTCTGGTTTAAGATATCACGGAATTTCTGACTGGTTTTAACAAGTGGAAGGAATACAACTGTTTTTCTTCCTTGGCAGTATATTTTCATTTCTTCCGCGATATCATATAAGTATGGATCAAGTGCCGTTCCGAGATCTCCCGCCTTGAAATCGCCGGACTGCATCCCTACTCCGGTCAGATCGACTTTAAGTGGGATTGTAATTGCTTTGATCGGCGATAAGTATCCTTCTTTTACCGCCCTTGGAAGTGTGTATTCGTAAGCCAGGCTTTCGAACACGGATCCAAGATTCTTCATATCTCCTCTGTCCGGAGTCGCTGTAACTCCTAATACTTTCGCATCGGTGAAGTGATTCAGTATTCTCTGGTAACTATCGGAAATACAATGATGCGCTTCATCGATAACAATGGTATTGAAGTAATCTGCGGGAAACCTTTTCAGTCGCGTTTCCCGCATCAGGCTCTGCACGGAACCTACCGTGATCCGGAACCAGCTGCCAAGGCATGTCTCATCAGCTTTTTCGACGGAGCATCCAAGGCCTGTTGCCTTTGCGATCTTGTCGGAAGCCTGCTGAAGCAATTCGCCGCGGTGTGCAAGAATTAGCACACGATCTCCCTGCTTTACGCATTCTTCCGCGACTTTTGCAAATACAATCGTTTTTCCGCATCCGGTCGGTAGAACGAGCAACGTTTTCTGGATGCCCTTCTCCCACTCAGTAAAAATAGATTCCTTTGCTTCTTTCTGATAAGGTCTGAGTTCCATTAGAACTCACCTGCCTTGAACTGCTTCTCTTCCTTCGGGTAAAACTTTTTAATGTCGTTATACTCGTTTCCATTGTACTGTTTTGGCTTTACATGTGCTCTTCCAGTAGACCCAGGAACACTTCCCCAGTTCATTTTCAGCTTTTCGCCTTTTTTCTTCTGGCCGATTGCAGTAAAGAAAGCGGATAACATTCCCTCCATATTGGTGTGGAGGAACAGATTATGGATAATGAGTGCAGTACCATACTGCGAATCAATTCTCATTTTTACAATCGCTTTATTGCAAGGCGGAAGCTTATCACTTCCAGGATGCCTTGCGCGCTCCACGCTTTCTACTACAAATTCATAATCGCCTTCCGGCAATAAGACATAATCGCTATCTTTCTCGATGCTGTCATCCCAATCCAGTTCTCTTCCTAATTCACTCATGTTTAATACCTCCTATATTTATTTATCAAACGGGATCTCATAAGATTCCCGCAATGTCTTAATGCATTGGTATACCTGTTTCCATGCTCCAACTAATACGCCATTGATAAAATCTTCCGGATAATTCTGGATCGGCGTATCCTTCGGGAAATACCCTTTCTGAGCAACCACTGTCTGAATTTCCTCTTCTGACACCAGATTTGCTTCCATCAAATCTTTTAAATTTCTCGGAATGGACCCTGGAAGCTTGAACGCTTCCGGGATCTGCGGTTTCTCAGCTTTTTCCTCTGTATCAGTAGGAAACGCCACCTCTTCATCCGCGTCTTTTGGAATGTTCATAAAATCATACTGCGAAGTTTCCTGTCTTGCAGGTGCTTCTTCTTTTACCGGATCTTGTTCTATTTCTCGATTCAGACCGGGAATCTCAATAACATGGCGGATCGCTTCATAGCTTAATTCGCATTCATCCGGAAGGTTGTATCTGTTCTTCGCATCCCAGCATGGATGGTGGGAAGTATACATGACTCGCTTACCACCCTGAACCTTATTTTTCCCTTTCTGTGCGCCCTGTCCGTCTACATTCACTACCATGGTCTTGTAGTTGCAGAAAAGAACCATGTCAGCCCATTCTTTCACAATTGGTGCTACATTCTTGCTGAGCTTCATCTCCCATCTATCATAAGCACCCATTTCATCAGGCTGTTCGAATTTCCGCATCTTCGCATGCGCTGTAAGGACTACATGAATTCCCTTCTTCACAACTTCTTCCAGCTTATTCAGCAGCCTTCCGAATTCTTCCTGTACGTATACATATCCTTTTCCGTATCCGAAAGACTCCACACTGTCTTTCTGATTTTTATCACAAATATGATTGATGCAAAGCGTTTCTGCCCAGTCTGCCGTATCGATAATCAATGTCTTACAGATCTTATTATCAATAATGTACTGCACCTGCCCCATCAGCATGGACCAGCTGCTTGGCGTTGGCGTCCTATTAACATCCATATCTTTTGTACTTCCCTCCGTATCGATAAATAACGGATCCGGGAATTTTGATACAAACGTGGATTTACCGATTCCCTCCGGACCATAGACAACTACTTTCTTCGCCCCTGGTTGTCTTCCTCGAATGATTTCCATTAAAATTCACCTGCTTTCCAAGACTGTGGCGGTGAAACAGGAGGTTCTTCCTTATACATCTCCTGCCCTTTCACATATCCATCTTCAATGATAATGCTGCATTCATCACCAGTACTGACTCTGGTAGCAATGGCCTGAAGGCCTTCTCCTTCGAGCCAGCATCCAAACTCATTCAGCGTCTTCATATCCATCTGCTCCAGCTTGTCAAGAAGGACGAATCCACACTTCGGATTCAGCTTCCGAACGATCGCAGTAGACACTTTCAAGCGATCAGATCCGGACATGTTATCCCACTGCTGTCCTTTGTAAATCAGTTCTCCTTCTTTCACGGAAAGTTCCGGAAGCGGAAGCTCTGCAGACTGCAGTAAATTCGTCTGGCTTTTTCGCACATCCTCAATCTTTTTTGTCAGTTCATCGTACTGATTTTTGTAGATCAGCGCATCTTCTTCTGCTTTATCTTTATCCAGATTTGCTCTGACTTTCCGGTTGATTTCTTCGATATTGGAAATGTTTTGTTCCAGTTCAGCAGTCGACTGATCCTGCAGCCCTTCTGCAGATACCAAAGCAATCTTAAGATTATCTTCCGCTTCCCTCAGCTCCGCCTCTTTTTTATCAAGCTGTTTCTTCATTGCTTCTATTTCCTGGCGAAGAATTGTAACTGAACGTTCGTAGTATTGTGCACGTTCACGCTTTTTCTGATTTTCTCCGTTTCTGGCCAGAATATCCTGCTGCTGTCGAATCAGTTCCGATGCCGAAACAAGGTCTTTTGGTGCATCCGGATAATAGGTCTGTTCTTCGGCGAATTTCTTTTTCTGATCAGCAATCTGACCAATGGCTCTGCGCTGGTTGTACAGATCTGTTTCTTTCTGTTCCAGTTCGGCAAGCTGATTGCCAACTCCGATAATGCTCAAAAGGATCTTCGCTTTTTCTTTCCCGGAGCTCTCCATAAACTTCGGGAGATCTAATGCAAGCTGTTCAACGAAATCATTCAGCAGTTGCTGTCCGCCCTTATTTCCTTCCGGATCTGTCACCTTCAGTGCGCTGTTTTTTCCTTTGCGTTCCACAACCAGTCCGTTGCTCATCACAATATGAAGATTCGGCGGAATGACCGATCCCTCTCTCTGAGCCTGTGACGGTCTGTATTTATCACCGCCCAGTGCCCACGCAATGGAATCTAGTACAGAGGTCTTTCCCTGATTGTTGTCGCCGCCTACAATCGTAAGTCCGTTCGCTGACGGTTCGATTTTTACAGCTTTGATACGTTTTACATTTTCAATTTCGAGTTTGTTGATTTTAATGCTTTCCATTCTACTTCCTCCCCTTACTGATATCTTCATTCGTCTGTTCGCAGATAATCGCAACCCCTTCGAAAAACATCCGGATTCCTTCCGCGTCAAGATCTCTGCCGCTCATGTCCACAGCCTGCTTGATAAATGTATCTGCAGTGCGCTTATCAGTAAGTTTTGCGATTTCCTTTCTGGTTTCACGAAGGATCTGCGTTAAGTCTGCTGCAATCCCTACGGCTCCTCTGTCGGATGTAATGATAACTCTGTCATTTTTTACCTTAATCATGTTGATTTTCCTCCCGTTTCGGTTTATTATTTAAGTGATTATTTTGTTGTGTGCCCGTCCGGAGTTGCCGCTCCAGGGCACTTTTTAATTTTTACAGTTTTGCGCTCGCTGCTTTGCAAACAGTCTGCAACGAGTCCCATGTAATACACCGCCAATTTTAAATAGTTGTTCGATGTATCGTCTCCCAGGTCGACACCGTCAAACAGCTTTAATTCATCATCAATTTTCTTGATAAATGTTTTCGTTCTCATACTTTTACTTGCCATCTTAACCCACTCCTATCAAATACAAGAAAAACATCCCATAAACAAATACCACCGCAAACAGCGAAGCTCCAGCCGCTCCGATCAATTCGAGTTTGTCTTCGACTTCAATCGCGCGGTCCACGCCTTTCATCAGTCTTTCGTTATCTCTGCTCATTGTTATCACCTCCCTCTGGTACGAACGGAATCCCAAGTTCAGAGCAGAACTTCCTCGTTTTAACGATGTATCTCCTCTGGCGTCCGCCCTTACTCGGAGGAATGACATCCACCGCTTTTGTAAGACCTTTCTGCGCCATGAAGATAATCGTTTTTGCCGGGATCCCGATTCCTTTCGATGCTTCTCCTGCTGTAAGGTATACTTCTTTCAATGTGGTTCACCTCACTTATCATGTTCTTCTTATAGGACACCTGATGCGATACTATCATTCCAAGAAGTATTCGATGGATACTCCGAAGTAATCGGCTATGATTTTCAGTTTGTCGACCTTTGGTTTGCTTTTACCATCTCTCCAGTCATACAGTGTTGCTGTTGCTATTCCAGTGTCCGCAGCAACTCTATAAATTGTTTTGTTTGTTTTAGATAAAAGATCAGCAAATTTTTTGTACACAATTAACACCGCCTTTCCGACATAAAATATTGAATTTATATCGGAAATATGATATAGTTAGGTTACCAGCAAAACTAAACCATATTTCCGAGATATGAAGGTTTTTAACTATCACGGTTTTCCTTCGTATCTCTAATATATCACGGTTTTATTTCTTAGTCAATACATTTTATGAAATATTTCCGTGATAATTTGGAGGTAATCTATGTATGACAAATTTGAAAGTCTTCTAAAAGAAAAAGGAGTGACTCCTTACAGAGTGCACAAAGAGACGGGCATCTCCACGGCTACTTTATCTGACTGGAAAAACGGTAAGAGCCAGCCAAAAAGAGACAAAATAGAAAAGATTTGCGAATATTTTGGAGTTCCGACATCTTACTTCTATGGCAACGATGAAGGTTCTGACCTTACTAGTCGTGATACAAAAGAAATAACTGAAATGCTAAGTAATATAGAAATAATGCTAAAACAAGACGGTCTCATGTTTGACGGTCAGCCAGCAAGTCAGGAAGCAATAGATTCTATTTTGTCAGCTATGCAGATCGGCATGGAGATGGCCAAAAAGAAGAACAAAGAGAAGTACACTCCCAAAAAGTACAAAAAGGATTGATTGTATGAATATTAAGCAAAAAGCGAATTCACTGGCCAGAAAATATAACAGCCGGAATCCGCTTGAGATTATTAAGAATCTCAATGTGATACTTGTGTATTATCCATTAGAAGATGTGCGTGGATTTTATCAGTACTTTCAACGAAATAATATCATCTATATAGATGACGAGCTCTCGGAGAATGAACAAAAAGTTGTCTGCGCTCATGAGCTTGGACATATGTTTTTGCATAAAAATTCCAATGCTCTTTTTATGGATACGAGAACGCATTTTGTTAAAACCAAGTATGAAAATGAAGCAAACACGTTTGCTGCAGAATTATTAATACCGGATTCTGTAATTCTTGATAATCCAGGAATGACAAAAAATCAAATAGCAAGAATTATGGGATACGAAGAAAAGATAATGGACTTTAAAACGATATAATCGCGAAGCGTTTATATATATAGTGTAAGGTGGAAAGAAGAGGATAACAAATGAAAAGTAACAAAAAACTTAAAATTGCTTTATTAATTGCAATTTTAGCTATCGTGGCGGCCGGTTTCAGTTCGTGGTATTTTCTAATAAAAAAACCGTACGACAACGCTGTATCAGCATTCAATGATGCGGCAGCCAAAGTGAACGAGAAAAATCGTGAACTCGATGAAGCGATTAATTCCGCTAAAGAAGTATTAAATACTGGATCTCCCGTATACGATGAAACGACAATTAACGATCTTACCGTAGCCATATCGGACGCAAATCTTGCAAAGAGGGAAATTCCCAAATTGCCAGATGAAACTGAAAACATTGTAAAAGCTACTAAGGAGTTATCAGATCCTTTAGACTATTCGGATGTTATTTCTAACATCGATATCAAGAAAAAGGCATTAGAAAACAGCGTTAAGCAAATGATGCAAATAACAAATCCGAGTGGTGATTTCATTATACAGCGCCTTCAAGGCATTGAAGGAATCTCTTCTTGCCAAGCCGTTACAGAAGATCATGATCCTAATGGAATGTTAAACAAGCAAGGCGGATATACATCTGCAACGTACTTTTCCAGTCCTTGGATAAATCAAGACGAAGTATATGGAAAAGATGTAGTCGACAAAGGGACTGAGTGTGGAGGAGGAATAGAAGTTTATCCTACCGTCGAAGACGCTGAAAAACGTAATTTATATTTGTCGTCGTTCGATGGATCGGGATTTTTGAATCCAGGTTCACATGTAGTATTAGGTACAATCGTAATACGGACATCATCGAAGTTGACCGCAACACAGCAAAACGATCTAACGCAAAAGATTGTATGCAGATTATTATCATTATAAAAACATCGCGTCTAGCGTTTATATAAAAAGTGTAAGGTAAATAAAGAGAAAAGAGGATTTTATTATGTCAAAGAAAAAGCCTAAGGGCGGATCCGGTTGTGGAACAGTTCTACTGTTTGCCTTTCTGTTATGTATCGCTATTGCGATATATTCCTACGCTTGGATTCCAGCTATCGGAGCGATCATCTTTTTTTTCGTAAAAAAAGATCGGACTGATAGGACGAGAAATCTGATTATTTCATCCGTTGTCGCTATCACTTCATTATTTGTTTTTATTGGAATGAAGGCGACGCCAGAATTATCAGGTATTAATGTTGAGTGGGGTAAGACAGAATTCACTGTTTCTGATAAAGTCGAAATAAAAGTCACTCCCATTCCAAGTGATGCAAAAATCAAATCTTTGGAGATGTCCGAAAATCCAATTGCACAATTGGAATATAAAGACGGAAAGGCAATTATTTCGTTTGAATCGGAGGGGGAAGCTTCTGTATTCTTTACAGCCAATGGGAATGTCCAAAGCGACATGGAAGATATAAAGGTCGTGTCGCAAGCGCAACTTGACGATAACACTGGGGAAAGTGATGAAAATCAACCAGAAAATACAAATGCTCATAAGGTAAAAGTTCATTTTATTGATGTCGGACAAGGATTGTCCGTTCTAGTACAATCAGACGGGAAGAACTTAATTTATGACGGTGGCGACAGAAGCACCTCAAGCTTTGTTGTGTCCTATCTAAAAGAACAAAACGTGGAAACTATCGATTATTTAATTTCTTCTCATTACGACGATGATCATTTAAGCGGTTTGATTGGTTGTTTGAATGCATTTAATGTAGAAAACGTCATAGGATCGGATTATATTCACGATTCCAATCTATATCAGTCATTCATAGATACCGTATCATCAAAGAATCTCGAAGTACAGCATCCATCTGTTGGCGACGTTTTTGAATTAGGATCAACTGAATTTACAATTCTATCACCTAAAGAGATCAATCAAAGCGAAAGTAATGATAACTCTGTTGCAATTAAAATTACTTGTGGGGAGAACGGTTTTATTTTGACCGGAGATGCAGAATCAGGTAGCGAAGCTGACATGATTGCTTCTGGAATCAATTTATCTTGTGATGTATTGTGTTTGGGGCATCACGGATCAGCAAGTTCAACGAGCTGGGACTTCCTCCAGAAAACAGTGCCCGAATTTGCAGTAATCAGCTGTGGTGCTGATAATCAATATGGACATCCAGATAAAGATACCCTCGATAAATTATCGTCAATGAATATATCATTATATAGAACCGATAAGCAGGGGACAGTTATCGCAGAATCTGATGGCGTAACTATATCTTGGAATACAGAACCATGCAATGACTATTCCCCCGGAAGCATCGAAGACGCTGGAACCGAAGTGCAAACGACAGATTCGGCGCAAACATCTGAACCAAATCAAACTCAAGAACAGCAAGAACGCATGGTTTGGATACCTCAAAGTGGAAGCAAGTATCACAGCAACTCCTCTTGTAGCGGTATGAAAAACCCAACGCAAGTGACGCAGTCAGAAGCTGAAGCTATGGGATATGAACCTTGTAAACGATGCCATTAAATAAACAAAACAAAACCGCCCCTGCGCCAACAGGAACGGTTAATAGATGGTAACGCTGTACGCCAATACACCGTCACCACAGTTATATATCCGAAGATGTACAACTTGATACTTTTAATATTGTATCATCTTCGGGACAGCCACGCAAGCGGAACTCATGTTCTTCGCGGGCTGTTATTTTTATACCAAAAATGTGCGACGTCGCACAGAAAAGGAGATGATGAACATGGCAAGACCAAAAAAATATCCCAAACTCCCAAACGGTTACGGCAGCATCAAGAAGCTTTCCGGGAACCGGCGAAACCCCTTCGCAGTGTATCCGCCCGCCACAGAGCTGATCGCGCCCGGCCAGTATGCACCGGTAAAGGCAATCTGTTATGTAGACGATTATATGAAAGGCTTCTCCGTGCTGACTGCCTACCATGCAGGGACGTACTATCCGGGATTCGAACGAACACTGAATCACCTGAAAGGAAATCCGGATGCTCTTCTGGCAGATTACAACCAGGCGTTCCGGAAAGATACAGAAACATCTCAGGAGAAGCTTCCAACCTTCGCAGAGGTGTATGAACGGTTCTACAATTATAAGTATGTGGATTCCGGAAAGAAGTATTCTGAAGCTTCGCTCTATTCCACCAGAGCTGCATTCAAGAACTGCTCCGCCATCCACGATCGTGCTTTTGCAGAGCTTCGTCATGACGATCTGCAGAACGTCCTGGATGATTGCGATCTGAAGCATTCTTCTCTAGAGCTGATTCTTTCACTGCTTCATCAGATGTATGCTTTTGCCGAGATCTATGAGCTGGCAGATAAAGATTATTCTGCGCATCTTCAGATCAAGAAGGAAGAGGACGATGAGCATGGCGTTCCATTCACAGACGCAGAACTGAAAATTCTTTGGGATAACAAAGATGATGAGATTATTGAAATGATTCTGATTATGTGTTATTCCGGATTCAGAATCAAAGCCTACAAAACGCTCAAAGTGGATCTGAAGAAGAAGTATTTTCAGGGTGGTGTAAAAACTGCTGCCGGCAGGGATCGCATTGTTCCAATCCATTCCGGAATATACGACCTTGTAAAACGTCGAATAAAGCGATCCGGTTCGCTTTTGAATATTTCTACCAATGCATTCAGATTGTCCATGTATGACGCTCTCAGCCGCGCTGGAGTTGAAAAGCACACACCTCACGATTGCAGACATACGTTCTCGCGTCTCTGCGAAAAGTACAAGGTAAACGAGAACGACCGGAAGCGAATGCTTGGACATGCGTTTAAAGGGGACATTACAAACAGTGTGTATGGCCACCGCGATCTTGACGACCTTCGGGAGGAAATCGAAAAGATTAAGATAAGTTGATTTGTCACTAACGTGTTACTAACCGTTTTGATTATTCTCGTTTTATCATGAGTGGATAAGAAGTGATGTAAATACTTGAAATGCTTGATTTTACTGGGTTTCAAGCTATTTTTACCGTATTACCAATGTTTCTTCAAAATCCTGCAAAATTAATTTTCATTTAAGAAATTTTCGATTTCTTTTAGAATCTACTCATACTTTAGACACATTTTCAGTATATACTTAGAGTCAGATAGTTGATAACACAACTATCTCCCCCCTCATAAAGTAAGCGCAATCGGGGATTCCCGATTGCCGCACTTTACTCTCATTCCTTTAGATAACGATAAAGAAATCCGCCAGTCCCCATGACTGGCGGATTTTCTTTATTCATTATCATTCTTATCACTGTTTTCAGCTATTTTCGCCCCGGCAAATCCTGCCAGCACTGCCTGCAGATCAATTCCTGTGGATTCTTTGAGTCCATCCGTCACCTGATTCAGAGTTCCCATAATATCTTTCATCAGTTTTGCGGAATTTCCTTCACCGTACATCGTAATCTTATCAACTTTTGCGAGTGGTTCCGCATTGATCTGCGCTTCTTTTGACTCTCTGTCAGCCTCCGCCTTTACAACTGCTTTTTCTTTCTGTGCTTTTGCAATTGCATTGGCAATCTCCAGTTCGGAACTTACCTGTGCATCGTTCACCTCTTTCTTGGCGATCGCCTGAGCCCGGGCGATTTCTTTTTCACTTTCTGCTCTTGAAATCGCCGCATTTTTCTGGATCTTAACGATATTATCCACACCAAGGTTCTCAATGACACCATTCTCATCCACAAAATTCTGCACGTTAAAGCTGACAATATCAAGTCCCATCGCCGCAAGGTCCGGCTCGGAGTTCTCTTTTACAAGTGTCGCAAATTTCTGGCGGTCTGAAACCATTTCCTCCAGATTCATCTTGCCGACGATCTCACGCATGTTACCTTCCAGAACTTCTCTTGCAACCTGCTTGATATAGTCTGTCGGCTGATTCAGGAAGTTCTGAGCCGCCAGTCCAAGTCTCTGTTCATCATCACTGATCTTCACATTGACGGCCGCATCGACCCGGATGTTAATATAATCGGCTGTCGGAACCGCACTCGATGTCTTCACATCGATTGGAATCAACTGCAGATTCAAAGCATCCTTCTTTTCAAGAAACGGAATCTTGATGCCTGCTTTACCGATCAGGACTTTTGGCTGTTTCCTCAGACCGGAAATGATAAATGCCGTATCGGGAGATGCTTTCACATACTCTGTAGCCAAAAACAGAACAAGGATTACCACGACCACCGCAACAGGAATAATCACACCTGCCATTTCAATAATTTCACTTAACATTTTCGATTTTCAAAATAGATAAATCGGTCTATCGCGTCAAGAATGTCTTCAAAATCCTCTCTCGGCGCCAGATCGATATATTTTCCAAGGATTTCTTCCTCTCGGTCCTTGTACCTTCCATAGAAAATATCGTAAAGATTATGTCCCCGCATATGGATCCGAATCTCTTCCATATGATCTTTCACATCCTGCACACATATAAGATCATGTCCGATTACTTCCCGAAGCTTTTTGCCGCTGGAAAGGCGATACAAATATTCCTTCCATTTTACGAGGAACGCTTCATAAAACGCTTCTTCCGAATCAACGATCCCGATCTTCGCCATAATACAGGGATTAAAGAAATAATTTTCAAAAGAATAATACTTCAAAATCAGTACATTTTTCTCTGTCACGCGCGGCAGTCCGTCTGCGTCCTCCAGATTGCGTTCTTCATAATAACGACACAAACTGCGCTTCAGCTTTTCACTGTCTTTGCCGTCTCCATCACGGATCATAAGGAACGAATCTTTCAGATAAATCTGGTTCATATATTTTAAATTCGCATACGTCTTGATGTTTGTGCAGCTGTTCGTTGTAATAATCGCAACTCTGGAGAGCTTTCCCTGTTCATCATATATCTCGGAATAGTATTTTCTGAGAAGAAGCGGCAGACGGCTTTTGTCCTGCTTTCCTTCCACGATGAATACAAAATCCACGTTCATCAGATCATTTGCCGAGTATCCCAGGTCATTCAGCACCGCACTGATATCCGTCTTCTCTTTCACCTGCGAAAATCCGTCCTCATCCTCTACAATCTGGCGAATCTGACGATTGTTGAAATTGGGAAGTAGGTTCGGAGAATGTGTGGAAAACATGACCTGCTTTTGTTTTGCCAGCCGATACAGAATATCTCCACTTACTTTCTGGAGCTGTGGATGCAGGAAGATTTCCGGCGTCTCCACGATCACAATGCATGGGAGCGCATTCTCATCATCCAGTCCTGTTTCCAAAAGGGAAAGCATGTAAATACTCCTCATCCCTTTGCCCATGTGTTCCGCCGGATGTGTTTCATTCCTGGATTTTCCCCGTATCTCGGCAGTCACCTGCAGCATACGTTCCACGTCACGATTCATAGAATAAATAATCTCCGCCTGTCCGCCGTTTTTGCGGAAATTCTGATTCACTTTTCTCGCAAATGCATCCAGATTCAGCTGGTAAAGCTTATAATCCAGAAGCTTAGCCGCCTCAAACGCATTCATTTCTTCCGGCGTTTTCTGATTGATCAGTCCGATACATGAAAAACAATGTGTACACTTCTTGGCGCGTTCAAACATACAACAATCCGCACGCATCTTCTTGAGCAGTTCATCCTCCTGAAGCAGAAGAATATCATCCTGAAGCTGCCTGAGATTTCTCTGTGCATCTACGTGATAAATTCTCGGAAATACCTCTAAAATATAAGGGTTATTCTTCTTCACACCATCACTATAACGTATCTTTCCATCCCGATTCGCCACAAACTCAAAGTCCACTTCACCGTCTTGAAAAGAAGGCAGTTTTTTGCAGAAATCCTGAAACCAGATATCATATCTTCTGTACTGACTTACAATGCCGTTCTGATGAAGTACATGCAAATCTTCTTCTGTTATCTCAAGCGTCATAAATATTTCAATATTCGGGAAGTCTTCCTGAAAATCTTCCGTACAGATCTGATAGGTCCCGCCCACCGCACAGACGGCCTCCAGCACTGCTGTCTTTCCGGTATTATTCTTTCCCACCAGAATTAATGCATTTTCAATCTCTTTGATGTACATATTACGGATAGATTTGAAATTTTTAATCCGAAGATTGGTAATCCTCATATGCAGCACCTCCACATCGCTATTTGCCTTTATCTTATCACAGCAAAGAATAATTAAGACATTTTTTGTAGCTTTCTTAAGAAGTTTTTTATATTTTTTCGATTTCTTTAATGGTCTCATCACATTTTGGACATATTTTCAGGGTATACTAAGTACCAGATAGTTGATAACACAACTATCTCCCCCCTCATAAAGTAGCGCAATCGGGGGAACCCGATTGCCACACTTTACTCTCATTCCTTTAGATAACTATAAAAACAACGAAACCCGTCAGCCGAAAGGTTGGCGGGTTTTCGCGTATCCAATTCATTTTTACAGCATCAGGCGATATATATTTTCCACATCCTGCTGATTCAATGTAACAAAACCACCGGTTGTTCCGTTTTCCACATCTCCATAGCAGCAGGTATATGCAAGTTTCTCAATATCTTCTTCTTTTGCTCCGAGTTCTTCAAAATTTTTTGGCATACCAATTGAAATCAGGAAATTCCTGAGTGCTTCGATTCCTTCTTTTGCTGTTCTCTCCGGATTCTGGAAATCCATCTGACATCCCCATACTCTTACCGCGATCTGCGCAAAACGCATGACATCATGGTGAAGATTATAAGTAAAGACAGCCGGCATAACCACAGCAAGCCCTGCACCATGTGCGCAGTCATACATTGCCGAAAGCTCATGCTCAATGCAATGGCTCGTCCAGTCCTGACTTCTTCCCACACCACAGGAATTATTATGCGCCATCATCCCGGCCCACATGATATTGGCACGTGCATCATAATTATCCGGATCTTCGATCACTCTTGGCCCCTCGTGGATCATCGTCAGAAGCAGAGCTTCGATCATCCGGTCTGTACATTCCACTTCTTTGGTATTCGTCAGATAACGCTCGTACAAATGTGCCATGATATCCGTAATGCCGCACGCAGTCTGATAAGCCGGCAGTGTCTGCGTCAGGGCAGGATTCATAATCGTGAATTTGGGTCTCAGTGCTTCCCCCGTAGTGGATCGCTTATACATTCCCTCTTCTTTCGTGATGACAGAATCAGCAGAGCCTTCGCTTCCTGCTGCCGAGATTGTGATCACCGTACCGATCGGCACGGCCTCATTTACAATACCGCCCTGATAATAATCCCAGAAATCCCCATCATACGGGACGCCTGCCGCGATCGCTTTGGCTGAGTCGATCGTGCTCCCTCCACCCACAGCGAGAATAAAATCCACGCCTTCTTTCCGGCAGAGTTCGATTCCTTCATATACGAGTCCGCTTCTCGGATTCGGCTTTACACCGCCAAGTTCTACATAACCAATCTGTTCTTCTTCCAATGATTTCTTCACGCGCTCAAGCAGTCCGGAGCGGATAACGGAACCGCCGCCGTAGTGAATCAATACTTTTGTTCCTCCGAAACGTTTTACATATTTTCCTGTTTCATTTTCCGTGTCTTTGCCAAACGCAAAATACGTTGGTGCATAAAATGTAAAATTTTCCATACATTCTCCTTTATCTTCATCATCAAAAGTCTGAAAAGTTTCCCTTTCTGTCAGAAAATTATACCATGCGGAATAGGGAAAAACAATCGAAGTTTCATCCCTAAATAAGTTTATGGATTGAAAACATACTTATCCAATCGTTCAAACGCCTCCTGCACCCTTGTAAACGGAAGCGCCAAATTCATTCGGATCGAATGTTCTCCGTGAAACGGTCTTCCATCCTGCCAGCCGACACCTACACGATATCCCGCTTTCAGTAGCTCATCCATCGTCTTGCCATTTTTTTCGCACCACTCGGTGCAGTCCAGGAACAACATATAGGTTCCCTGCGGCTTGCTTAACGTCACGCCATCAAAATGTTCCAGAATATAATCATATGCGTAGTTCACATTTCCGGACAATACTTCCCGCAGTTCATCGACCCATTCCATACCTTCCGGTCTGTAAGCTCCCATCAGAGCATACATGGACAATACATTCATGGAATTATAATGGCACTTACTGCTGCAGGCGCGTACGCGGTCACGCAGATAAGAATTATAAATAATATGATAGCTTCCAATCAGTCCCGCCAGATTAAATGTCTTGCTCGGTGCGTAAAGTGCCATTGTACGATTTCTTGCATCTTCGCTGACCGACTGCAGCGGAGTATGATGATTTCCATTTAAAATGATATCGGACCAGATTTCATCTGAAATCACGATACAGTCATTCTTCCGATACACTTCCATTGCTTTTTCCAGCTCTTCGCGCTCCCATACTCTTCCGGTCGGATTATGCGGATTGCAGAAGACCGCAACGTGGATCTTATTCTTCTTGATCTTCTGATCCATGTCGTCATAATTCATTCGCCAGATTCCGTCTGCATCTCGCTTGAGCTCGCTGAGAACGATCTTGTATCCGGCATTGGTAATACTTCCTGTGAACCCGATATAAGTCGGACTGTGTACCAGAACACTGTCTCCGGGAGCTGCAAATGCATTTAGCGCTGAGACAAGTCCGCCAAGTACACCATTCTCGTATCCGATACATTCCTTCGTGAGACCAGTGACATGGTTCCGTGTCTCCTGCCAGTTGATGATTGCCTGATAGTACTCTTCTCTTGTTGAAAAATATCCAAATGCCGGATGCGAAAGTCGCTCGCTGATTGCTTCCTGCACAGTCGGGACGGTCGCGAAATTCATATCCGCAACCCACATCGGGATAAAATCAAATTCCTCATCACGAGGTCCGAATGCCGGGGATTTTTCCGGCACATCAACTGCTATGGCATCCTTTCCTAAACGATCCATAATTGTTGTAAAATCATACTTCATTATTTATGCATCCTCCTTGTTATACAAATGGCAGGCCACAAAATGACCCGTTCCAATCTGTTTCATTTCAGGTTCGATTTCCCCGCATTTGGCAGTTGCATACTTGCATCTTCCTCGGAAACGGCATCCTTTTGGGGGTGAAATCGGACTAGGCACATCGCCTTTTAAAACAATACGTTCTCGTGTTGCTTCTACATCAGGATCAGGTATCGGAATTGCAGACAAAAGCGCCTGTGTATATGGATGGACAGGATGTGAGTATAATTCATCTGAAGATGTTAATTCTACAATTTTACCCAGATACATTACAGCAACCTGATCTGAAATATGTCTCACCATAGAAAGATCATGTGCTACAAATAAATATGTAAGCCCCATTTTATCCTGCATTTCCCGAAGTAAATTTACAATTTGTGCCTGAATAGAAACATCCAGTGCAGAAATAGGTTCATCACATACCAGAAATTCCGGATGAATTGCTAATGCTCTTGCAATTCCAATCCTTTGACGCTGTCCGCCGGAAAATTCGTGAATGTATCTGTTTGCATGCTCACTTTGAAGACCTACCTGTCTTAACAATTCCTGTACTATTTCCCGTTCTTCCTTTTTGGAAGCCATATGATGAATCCGTATTCCTTCTGCTATAATGTCGTTCACTTTCATACGTGGATCTAGAGAAGCATATGGATCCTGAAAAATTGTTTGTACTTTTTTGGTAAAATCTTTCCTGTCTTTTCCACGCAACTCATGGACATCCTGTCCTTTAAATAACACTTGTCCTCCGGTACGGGAATATAAACCTGTACAGGTTCGCCCACAGGTTGTTTTTCCACATCCCGACTCCCCTACCAACCCAAGGGTTTTTCCCTGATATATTTCGAACGAAACATCATCAACTGCTTTCAATATCTGATTATTCCCCATAGGAAAATATTTTTTCAAATGGGATACTTTAAGGACTGGTTCCATTTTTATGCTTTTTCCACACATAATGCGCCTCCCGTCTCAAATGGACATTCTTTTTTTCCTTTTTCATGATGTAACCAACAAGATGCCTTATGATTTCCATCAAACTGAAATACCGGTGGTTCCTGTCTTGTACAGATATTCATACAGTACGGACATCTGTCTGCAAATGCACATCCTTTAATCGGAAGAAGAAGATCTGGTGGAGTGCCCTCAATAGATACTAGATTCTTCTTTCGATCTCCATCCAGTCTTGGAACCGCATTTAGAAGACTCCATGTATATGGATGTCTCGGATGATAAAAAATATCTCGTCCACATCCCTTTTCAACAATTTTTCCAGAATACATGACAGCAATATGGTCTGCCATATCTGCTACGACCCCTAAATCATGCGTAATTAATATTATAGATGTTTTTAGTTCTTTTTGCAATTCTTTCAACAATTCCAAAATCTGTGCCTGTATCGTCACATCTAACGCAGTGGTTGGTTCATCTGCAATTAACAGTTTCGGACTGCATGCGAGAGCAATTGCTATCATAACTCGTTGTCTCATTCCTCCCGAAAATTCATGTGGATACTGCTTTATTCTCTTTTCAGGCTCCGGGATTCCAACTTTTCCAAGAAGTTCAACTGCTTTCTTCATCGCATCCTTTTTTTTCATTTTTTTATGTATGATAAGATTTTCTGCTATCTGCTTTCCAACGGACATGGTTGGATTCAAAGCTGCCAAAGCATCCTGGAAAATCATGGCACATTCTCCACCACGATAAGATTCCCATTCTCTTTCAGACTGCCCTATCAGATTCTTACCCGCATAAATAATTTCACTGCCTTCTTTCACTATACCAGGTGACTGGATCAGTCCCATGATCGTCTTGGCTGTTACTGTTTTTCCACACCCGGATTCTCCTACTATTGCAAGAGTTTCTCCTTCTTCTACCGTAAAGTTAACACCCCTGACAGATTTCACCTCGCCCGCATAAGTCTGATATGAGACACACAGATTTTTCACCTCAATTAAATTATTCATCTGAATTTCTCCCTTTCAAATAACGCAATGCATATTCTGTATACATGCGTGCTCCAAAATACAGCATACTTTCGTCAATTTTGAAGCCACTGCTATGTGCCGGACTTCGTTCTTCTTCCGATTCATTTCCAACTCCTAAAAACGCATATACACCTGGAACTTTTTCCAGATAATAGGCAAAATCATCAGAACCTGTGGAAGGATTTCCCTCATAAAGACATTTGTGTCCCATTAACGCAACTGCACACTCTGTTGCCAAACGACTGCAATTTGCATCATTGATTACCGGCGGCAGACCACACTGGCAAATTAAATCTGTCTGAACACGATAAGCAGCAGCAGTAGACTCAACTACACGTCTTACAGCCACCGGCAACTGCTCTTGAATTTTCTTGCTGTAATATCTTAAAGATCCTGTAAGTTGCGCTTCATCTGCAATAATATTTGCTTTTGTTCCAGCATGAAACGTTCCAACAGATACAACTGCCGAGTCTAGTGGACTTATTTCTCTGCTTATAATCGTCTGTAAGTTCATTACAATAGCTGATGCCGCCGGAATCACATCAATACCACAGTCTGGCGCTGAACCGTGTCCGCCTTTTCCTTTAACAGTAAGTGAAAAGAACCCTGCTCCAGCCATACAAATCCCCTCTTGTACCCGGATTTTCCCCGTAGGAATTCCTTCTTGAACATGAATCGCAAAAGCTGTTTCAACCCCGTCTAAAGCACCTTCAGCCAACATCTGTTTTCCGGCCCCGGCAAATTCTTCTGCCGGTTCAAATAAAAGGCGAACTGTACCGCCAAAATCATCTGCCGCCTCTGCTAACAATCGGGCAGCTCCCAAAAGCATAGCGACATGTGCATCATGTCCACATGCATGCATAACACCTGCATTTTTCGAAGAAAAAGATTCACCGCTTTCCTCCTGTATTGGTAAAGCATCCATGTCTGCCCGGAGTGCTACAATCTTATTTCCGGGTTTTCTGCCATGGATCTCAGCAATAATTCCTGTAGGGCACTTTTGAAATCTTTTGACATTATATCCAAATTCTTCCAACTCTTTTTGTATTCTTGCACTTGTCTTTTCTTCTTTTAGTCCAAGTTCCGGATATTTGTGAAAATGTCTGCGCATTTTTACAACATATTCCTGCAACTCTTTATCCGTCATATTTTTACTCCTTTATTTTACCATTTTAGGTTCTAATGCGTTTCGTAAAACATCTCCAAGGACATTAAAACTAAGTACTGTTAATAATATTAATGCTCCTGGGAACAAGGCTAATGTTGGCACATCCATAATCTGAGATTGCGCATTCTGAAGCATACTCCCCCAGGAAGACATCGGAAGTTTTACTCCGAATCCAAGAAAACTCAAAGAAGACTCTGTTAAAATGGCTCTAGCTATACTTATACTTGCGGCAACGATAATCGATGGTATCATATTGGGAATAATATGTATGAGCATAATTTCCATATTTCCTGCCCCCATATTTTTAGCAGCAAGAACAAAGTCTCTTTCTTTTAAAGACATTGTCTCCGCACGTACGATTCTGGCAACTCCCATCCATGAGAACATACCAATAATAACAACCATAGTAAACATACTTGGCGAAAGGAATGAATTAATTATGATAATCAGGAGAAAACTTGGAACAGACATGAAAATATCTACTGCACGCATCATTAAATTGTCTATTGTACCACCTATATATCCACTTATAGTTCCATATATGGTTCCCACTATGACTGAAACCAACATCGAGAAAAACCCCACAGTCAATGATACACGCCCCCCATACAAAGCGCGCGTAAAGTAATCTCGCCCTAAATTATCTGTACCAAAGAAATGTTCTTTATTTGGCAGTAAAAGCTTACTCCTTAAATCCATTGCATCTGGATCATATGGGGAAAGTGGTGCAAGAAGTGAGGCAATTATAATAATAATTAAAATAATCAAACAGATGATTGCCAATTTGTTTTCTTTTAAACTCATCAGAAGATTATAGAAGATGCCTCTCTCATAAATTTCATCTTGCACTTTATTTTCACGATTTGCAGGATCAAATGCATCTTCTTTTTCTATTTCCTCCAATATTATTTTATCATTATCAAGATTCATGTATTTTTTTTACCTCCTGCTTAATTCGTGGATCTGCCACCCCATATAATAAATCCGCAATGAAATTTCCTATAATCAAAATTACACAAGACAACATTGTAAATCCCATGATCATTGGGTAATCTCTTGAATTAATAGCGCTCATTCCGAGAGTTCCCATGCCTGGCCATCCAAAAACTGATTCAATGATAAAGGAGCCGGTAACCAGACTGGCAAGATTCATACCTGCAATAGTAATAATTGGAAGCAAACAATTTTTCAAAACATGTCCTGTCATAATTCGTCTTTTTGAAACACCTTTGGCTTTTGCTGTCAGAACATATTCTTCTTCCAACTGAGTAATGGTGTTAGAACGAATATATCGTGTAAATACTGCTGTATTTCCTACGCTTAATACGATCCCGGGCAGAATTAAATGCCACAAAATATCAAGAACCGAATTACTTCCTACTGTTCTCATTCCATTACTGGGAAGCCAGTGCAAGTTCAGCGAAAAGATGATTATCAACATTAACGCAAGCCAAAAAGCGGGAATAGAGATTCCAATATATGCAAATATGCTGATAAACTGGTCTGCAGCCTTATTTTTTTTCATTCCAGACACCAAACCAAGTGGAATTGACATTAAAATTGACAAAACAAATGACGTCCCCATTAAAAGCAATGTTGCAGGAAGTTTTTCAAAAATCTGTTTTGCAACTGGTTGATGATTAATCAATGAATTTCCCCAGTTTCCTCTGCAAATATTTGACAACCATGCCAGATACTGTTCTGCGATTGTGCCATCTAATCCCAAATCTACGCGGAGCTCATCAATTTCCTGCTGTGTCATATCTTGCCTGATATACATATTTATCGGATCTCCCGGTGCAAAATGAATAATCATGAACGAAAAGATTGACACAAGTATAATTACTGGTATCATTTGCAAGATTCTTTTTACAATATACCTTCTCATATTGTCTCCTTTTCAAAAAAAGAAGGGACTGTGAGAAACATTCCGTTCTTCCAACCCCTTCTTTTACAGTTTTAATTAGTTATTAATTTGTCATGTAAAGCTGTGTATAGTCTTCAAATACCGGTACTACATTAATCGCATCACATCCTTTTAGATGCTTGTCTACAGCTAAAATGAAGTTGCAGTCAGAGATCGGAACCATTGTATATGCATCTTTAATCTGTTGCTGTAATTCGGCATAAATCTGAGCACGTTCTTCTGGATCGGTTGTTGCATCTCCTTTATTCCACAAATCGGCAATTTCATCAGTTGTACATAAGTTTTTACTTAAAAATCCCTGATTACTAAACATGTACTCATCTCCCTGATTGTCTCCATTTGTTGAATAACCATTCAATCCTAAATCCCAATCTCCTAAATCAGTATAGAAGAATTTTTCAAAAAATCCTTGTGTTTCATAACCAGTTACTTCAACGTTAATACCAACTTCTTTCAACTGCTGCTGGATAATTAATGCACAGTCTTCCATATTTGCACGGCTTGAGTTATAAACAAGCTGAAGTGTTTTTCCTTCAAGTCCGGCTTCTTTTACCAGTTTTTTTGCTTCTTCAAGATCATGTTTGTATCCATCAATATCTTCATAATAGAAATTCTGATCACAGAAAACAGTTTTCGCCGGAACGGCAATGTCGTCAGAACCATATGCTCCTTCTACAATTGCAGGAACATCTAAAGCCGTCGCAATTGCTTTTCTGGCTTCAATGTTTTTCATCAATTCACTGTTCGAATTAAATCCCATGTAGTTGATTCTGCCTTCGTCCAATGTTACCATTTCATAATTGTCATTTGCAGCATATTTTTCATACTTGTCAATGGTAGATACACGAATAATATTCAACTCTCCATTTTCAAATGCAATTTCCTGTGCACTTTCATTTGGCATAATTTTAAATATAACTGTATCAAGATTAACATCGCGATAGTAATCATCAAATTTTTCAAGTGTGAGACTTTCGCCTTTTTTCCATTCTTTTACTTTATATGGACCAGAACCAACACCCTGTGTAGTGTTCAATGCTGAAGAAGCTATGTTTTCCTCTCCTTCATAGACATGTTTCGGAATCAGTTTCATTGATCCGAGAGTTGCCACGTACGAAGCAGAAACTTCTGGAAGTTTCACAGAAAATGTCAATTCATCAATCTTTTCAACTGTAACTGGTTTCTGATTTACTTTCGTTCCACTGCTTGATTTATTATCAGGATTCATACGAAATTCAAAATTCCACAGTACATCGTCTGTTGTGATACTCTCTCCATCATGCCATTTCAAATTGTCGCGAAGCTTTACTGTAATCGTAAGTCCATCATCAGATACTTCATGGCTTTCAGCAAGATAGTAACGAACACCATCTTTTGAAACAATATAAAGCGGATCATAAACAGGTTTTAACATAGTCATTCCTTCATCACCTGTTTCGTATAGGATATTTAAGCTTGAAATGTCTGTAGGCATTGCTCGAACAATGGAACCGCCTTCAATTTTTTCTCCAGTTGCTTCTTCCTTTTGTGTCTCTTCTTTTGTGTCTGTTGTCTTCTCTTCACTCTTTCCACCACATCCGGCAATCAAACCTACTGCCATAACCGATGCAAGAAAGATTGCTAAGATTCTTTTCTTCATAAAAGTATCCTCCTTTTTGTCTCTCACCAGTTTGTCTGCATCTTCTGCGAGAGTATAACCTAAATATCACTTTGATTATAAAAGGAATTCATAGAAATCGGAATTTACAAACATTCCTTGTTGTTCATAAGGTTAACAAATAGCACGAAATGTAAAGCTTCTATGGCATTGATTAGGTGTATAATAAAAAGTTTATGGGAAATATGATCCGCAGTTTCTTGAAACTCTTCACATATTTCCCATAAACTAATGATAGAATGCACTGATTGGCTCCGGTATACAACCGCATATCAGTTGTGTTATTTCTTTAGGACTTCTGTTATCCTTCGAACGTATCCATCGAAAAATTACTGTCGTTCTTGTCAAATTCCACATATAAAGTGAAATCATAACTTCTTCCGAAAGTTCGCAAACTCCCAGCTCTCGTTTCAAATGGCTTTCCATACATGCCACCGCATAATCAGTCACATAATCTTCTATACAATTTTGCCCATGATAAGAAGAAACGTTGATATAATAATCCCGTTCCTTTAACATATACTCAAGAAGTCTGGTATGATATTTCCTCCAGTTTTCGCCAGTAAACCCTTTGCAGATCTGGTCTGCATCTGTCCTGTAAATCCAGCAGACAAGATCATATTTATCCTTGAAGTGATTATAAAATGCTGTTCTTGATACTCGACTGTATCGTACAATGTCCTGAACACCTATATCGGTAAACGAATTTTCTTTAAGAAGTTCCTTTACTGAATTAGCCAGAACTCCTTTCGTATCGGGCTTTAACATACTTCCTCATCCCACCCTTTTGATATTATTTTATCGTTTTTCGGGGCAGAAGTCCAATTGATTAACTTGATATTTCGACATTTTTATTGTTTTTTTCTATAAGTGACTAGGGGACGGGTACATAGACACTCACTCATATCACCACAATCGTTTTCCTAACACTTGCCCATTATAATTCATAACTCTCCACTACCACTTTCCTATTCACGATCCCCTTCTCCCAGATCATCAAATGTACCTGAAAATTAATCCCGTCTTTCACATTCACAAAGGGTTCTTCTCGGAGAAGTACAGATTCCCGCCCCTGAAGTTTCAGTTCTTCCTGCCTCTTTTTCACCTTCTCAATCAACGCCATATATTTTTGATCTTCTTCTCCGAATGAGCGCCTCGGATATACTGCAGATTCTTCTTTTAATCTCTTATTTAATAAATCCACCAATTCTGCATGCGCATTCCGGTGCAGCATTCGTGCGATCTCTTTAGCCACCGTCGAAAGAGGATATCTTCGATAAAATCTGAGGATCCGCTTCATTCGCTTATCATTCACCTTGCCGGCCAATTCTTCCATCACCGTGATTGCCTCTTCGGATGGTCTCCATCCATCTTCTCTCGGTACAATATATTGATTCGGAACCGCCGGATAACAGCAATAATTCAACGGCGGGAATTCCGACAATGCAGCTAATTCTCGCTCCTTGGGCGTGCAGAATTCCTCCCCCAGATAATACAATTTATCTCTTAAGATTGCGATCCGATACTCCAGCTGTCTGAGATATTCGTATCCCCGTACCCAGAAATGTCCGATTTCTCCATAATCATAAAGATGTACCTCTGGAAATATATCATCAAAAAACAGAGTGACCACTGAATTTCCCTGGCGTACAATCAAAATATACTCCTTACCATTATGGCTGATGGAGGCTTCCAGCTCTCCTTCATAGTCTTTCCGGTACTCCCCGGTCATCCTTGCATTTTTAAACACCAGAAAGCTCTCCACCGCATCATTCATCAAATAAACAAGACGAATGTCCTTGTCTGCCTTTTCTTGCTTTTCCCGAAACACCAGTTCAAATTGATCCTGTTCCAGAAGTTCCTGCAGCATAGCTAATGCATCCACTATTCCAGTTCTCCTTCATTTGCTTCTTCCACCACAACTTCCGCCTGACCAATTTTTTCCGTAAACGCGAATCGGATGACTGCCTGTGACCAGTTCAGGCTGATCTTTGCTCGTTTTCCTTTCTCTTCTCCTGCCTTTTGGATCAACTCCAACAGTTCTTCGAGTACCGTTTTCGTCAAATATCCTCCTCGCCAGTGGAATGTGAACATTTTCCCTTTCTTCGCCGCCTGAAGCGCTCTCTTATATACCTCTTCCTTTTTGGTAAATGATAATTTCTTTTCTTTATAATAAAAATGATCCCCATCTATACAGGCCGGTGCCGGTACGATCAAAGGCTCATGATCCCGAAAGATACTTTTATCATCCAGGTTGAAATAATCGTAACGCACTTCATCCTTTCCAAGCGTATTATCAAACGTTGCATCCAGATGATAATATTTTCCACCGATTTTCACAATATTCCATGTATGGCGATATTTAATCCCCTTATCCGGGTTGTTGCCGCAGACTGTAATGATGCACCAGATTCCCAGTGCATCACACAAAATCTTTACTGACTTTGCAATACCCTCACATACCCCGACACCTTGTCCAAGCGGACCGATGATTTCATGGGAATATGGCTTTTTCAGCTTATCATAATGTACATTTTCACAGATAAAATCGTGTATGTATTTCTCTTTGTCCCACTCGGGCAAATTCATTGCCGGGCGTACTAATTTGTCAACTCTCGCCTTCATGGCTTTCTGATGCTCTTTAATTTTCCCTTTTTCGAACAGATACTCCGGGACAAATATGAGATTGGGTGAATCCGGATAATATTTGTATTTATAGCCGGGCACCCAGAATATTTCCGGGTGGTCGAGGCGAAGGCGGAAGAACACGTTGTAAAGGTCTTCTGCTTCCAGTCGGGGAATCTGAAATTCATCTGAAATTGCAAGCACCCCCTGAAGGATTGCATGGTATGCCCCCTGCTGCTGTTTTGTCATCTTGTTGTAATAGTATGGTTCCATAGATCCAATTACCTCTTATTTCATCAAGGGCTGACTACCGACTCTTCTTCACCACATTCTTATAAAAGTCAACTCCCATAGGAAGTGTCCCCTGATAAATATTCTCGTTCAACGCATGAATGCTTCCGTACTGCTGCCCATCGATGTACAGCGGCGCAAAGCGGATACAGTTTTTGCTGACTTCGGAATAGTATTTTGCGTCGGTTCCGCCGGTCATGATATACGGGCAGATACCGATTCCCGGATACATTTCTTTTGCTGTTTCTTCTACAAGACGGAATGCATTGCTGTTATAATCTACGATCGGGCATGGCGGATCCTGGCAGATGATTTCTGTCTCGATATCATATTTCTTTGCGATTTCGCTCACGGCTTTGATGCTCTCTTCATTCGGCTGGTGATGGCTGAAACGCATATTGCCGGTCACATAGGCCTCCTGGGGGAGTACGTTCAGGCCATCGGATCCTTTTGCCGTGGTGAATGCGAGTGTCGTGTGGATCATCGCGCCTGCCACGGAGTTGATAGATGGAAGTAATTTCTCCAGAAGCGGCTTGAACAGCCACATATTGGCAAAGATTACTTTCATTCCAAAATCCATATTCGGAGCGCAGCGCCGGAACATTTCATCCAGTGTCGGTGTGAATTTGTTCACGAACGGGCTGTGTTTTTCTACATCTACCATAAATTTTCCGAGACGAACAAGCGGAGAATTCTTCTTCGGTGCGCTCGCGTGTCCTCCGTTGCTTCTGGCCGTGAATTTGACATCCCCATATCCTTTTTCCACAACGCCGACCATGCCATAGGTTCCTTTGACTCCACCGATCGGCTCTTCGATAATCATGCCGCCTTCATCCAGTACCAGCGCAAGTTCGATTCCCTGTTCTTTCAGATATTCAACGGTAGCCGGAGCTCCGTCACCGCTCCACTCTTCAGTACAGCTGCTTCCGATATAGACATCTACTTCCGGCTGATATCCTTCTCCGATCAGTTCTTCGATCGCCGTGAAGATGCAGAAAAGGCTTCCTTTGGTATCCACCGTTCCTCTTCCCCATACTCTTCCTTCTTCGTCGATGTCACCACTGAAAGGGGCATGTTCCCAAGTTCCGCCTGCTTCTACCACATCCTGGTGGCTCATAAAAAGAATCGGGTTTTGACTGCTTTTTCCGCTCCATTTAAAGAGCAGGCTTCCGTTAAATACATGCTTCTCACAGTTCTTATGCACGTTCGGAAATAATTCTTCCAAAACCTCATGAAATTCATAGAACTCGCTTCTGTCTTCCTGATTCAAACAGGAGATCGTCTCTTTCTGAATCATTTTTGCCAGACGTTTTCCGTATTCCACACTCCGCTGACTCGTATCAAGCTTCACTTTTGCTTCCTTTGCTTCAGTCGGCTTCAGCATGACCGCGCGGAGCACTACAATGAGAATCAGCACTGCAAGAGCCGCCAGAATCACTCCAATAATCATCATATTTTTCTTCCTCCTTCTTTTTTAAAGCTCACGGGTCAAGTCCTTGACCCATATGTATTTACGATAGTGATACATCACCCATGGGATCTTGCCCACTTCGTCCAGACAGGTACACGCATATACAACGAGCACCGACCAGTTCTTTTCGCTCTCATACAAATAAAAGTATATGGCATTGCACAGGAAAAAGCAATCTGTTTTCGGGTGCCCTGATACAGCATCAGGGGATGTCTCTTCGTTTCCGAAGGGCACATCCCCTGACATAAATTCCATATTTTTCATTTACGCGCTGATTGCATTCCCGGTATAAAGCTGATAATACTTTCCTTTTTCCTCCATAAGCTGTTCGTGCGTTCCCCGCTCAATAATTCTTCCCTGTTCCAGAACCATGATACAGTCTGAATTCCGTACCGTTGACAATCTGTGAGCGATGACAAATGTGGTACGTCCGTGCATCAGTTTATCCATACCGTCCTGAACAATTCGCTCGGTTCTTGTATCGATCGAGCTGGTTGCCTCGTCGAGAATGAGTACCGGCGGATCTGCGATCGCTGCCCGGGCAATCGCAAGAAGCTGTCTCTGACCCTGACTTAAGTTTGCCCCATCTCCGTGAAGCATGGTATCATACCCCTGCGGGAGTCTTCGGATAAATCCGTCTGCATTGGCAAGCTTTGCCGCTGCAATGACCTCTTCATCGGTCGCATCCAGTTTCCCGTAACGAATGTTTTCTTTAACCGTTCCGGTAAATAAGTGTGTATCCTGGAGTACGATTCCCAAAGACCTTCTCAGATCCGGTTTCTTGATCTTGTTGATATTGATTCCGTCGTACCGGATCTTACCGTCCTGAATATCATAGAAACGGTTGATCAGATTGGTAATCGTCGTCTTTCCTGCTCCGGTAGATCCTACGAATGCGATCTTCTGTCCCGGTTCCGCATAAAGTTTCACATCGTGAAGAACGATCTTCTCGTCTGTATATCCAAAATCAACTCCGTTGAAGACTACATGACCTTTCACTTCTACATAATCTGTAGTTCCGTCTGCCTGATGCGTATGTTTCCATGCCCATCTTCCGGTACGCTCCGCACTCTCTACAAGCTTTCCGTCTTCTTCTTTTGCATTGACCAGCGTAACATAACCTTCATCCTTCTCAATCGGTTCATCAATCATCCGGAAAATTCTCTCTGCACCGGCCATTGCCATAACAACCGCATTGAGCTGGTTACTGATCTGGTTAATCGGCATACTGAAGCTCTTATTAAAAGTCAGGAAACTTGCAAGTCCGCCGAGTGTAAATCCGCCTACATGATTCAGCGCAAGAATACCTCCCACAATCGCGCAGATTACATAGCTCACATTTCCAAGCTGTGCGTTGATCGGTCCTAACACATTGGCAAAGGTATTGGCTCTGTCTGCACTCTCAAAGAGCTGATCGTTCAGTTCTTTGAATCGTTCTTCATTTTCCTCTTCATGGCAGAAGACTTTGACAACCTTCTGTCCATTCATCATTTCCTCAATATATCCGTTAACCTTTCCAAGATTCACCTGCTGTTCCATGAAATATTTTCCACTCTTGCCTGCCGCGAATCCGGACGCTTTGATCATGAGCGCCACCATAACCAGGGTCACAATCGTAAGCGGAATATTCAAGATCAGCATACTGACAAATACACTGATGATCGTAAATCCACTGTTGATCACCTGCGGAATACTCTGGCTGATCATCTGTCTCAACGTGTCGATGTCGTTCGTATAGACCGACATGATATCTCCATGAGCATGAGAGTCAAAATACCTGATCGGCAGTTTTTCCATGTGTTCAAACAGATCATTTCGCAGATCCCGCAGCGTTCCCTGCGTTACATTGACCATGATCCGGTTATACAAATAGGTACACAGTACTCCCAATGCATAGAACACGGCCACTCTGCCAATCGCATGTGCAAGCGGTCCGAAATCCGGCGTGTCGGAAAGCAGAAACGGCGTAATGTAGTCATCGATCAGGTTCTTGGTAAACATGGTTCCCTGCACATTTGCAAGCACACTTCCGCAAATGAATAAGAACACGAAAATACAATGGATCTTATAGCTTTTGAGAACATATTTCATCAGTCTTATAAATAATTTCCCGGGATTCTTAACCTTCGGTTTTGGTCCTCTTGGAGCTCCCGGCTTCATTGGTCCTGCCATCTTCTATTCACCTGCCTTTTCATCAAAATCTCCGCCGCCTTTTGTCTGAGATTCATATACCTCACGGTAAATCTCATTTCCGGCAAGCAGTTCTTCATGCGTTCCGAATCCATCCACTTTTCCTTCATTCAGGACAAGGATCCTGTCCGCACTCTGCACACTTGAAATTCTCTGTGCAATAATCAGTTTTGTCGTATCCGGTATTTCCTCAGCAAAAGCTTTGCGGATTTTGGCATCGGTTGCCGTATCCACCGCACTGGTACTGTCATCCAGGATCAGAATCTTCGGTTTCTTAAGCAGTGCCCTCGCGATACAAAGTCTCTGCTTCTGACCACCGGACACGTTATTTCCTCCCTGCTCGATATGTGTCTCATAGCCTCTTGGGAATCTCCGGATAAATTCATCCGCACATGCCAGCTGACATGCCTTCTCACATTCTTCACGAGTCGCATTTTTATCACCCCAACGCAGATTATCCAGAATCGTACCCGAAAACAGTACATTATTCTGCAGCACGACGGAAACCTGATTACGGAGGGATTCCATATCATATTCCTTAACATTTCTTCCGCCTACAAGCACTTCTCCCTGCGTCACGTCATACAGACGGCTTACCAGATTCACAAGCGAAGTTTTCGCACTTCCCGTCCCTCCGACAATTCCGATCGTTTCACCGGAATGAATACAGATATTAATATCCTTCAACACCGGCTCTCCTGCATCTTTTTTATAAGAGAAATCCACATTTCTGAATTCAATAGAACCGTCTTTCACTTCATGAACCGGTTCTTCCGGATTCTTCAGATCACTGGTCTCACTTAGAACTTCAGAAATACGTTTAGCACTTGCCATACTCATGGAAATCATAACGAAAACCATGGACAGCATCATAAGACTCATCAGAATATTCATACAGTATGTCAGAAGACTCATCAATTCTCCGGTGGTCAATGTATCAGAAACGATCATTTTTGCACCGAGCCAGCTGATCAGCAGAATACAGGTATAAACGGTAGACTGCATGATCGGTGAATTGTAAACCAGATTGCATTCAGCCTTTTTAAAGATCTTATAAATATTCTCACTCGTCCGCTTAAATTTTTGTGTTTCCTCTTCTTCTCTTACATAAGCTTTTACCACCCGGATCGCTGACACATTTTCCTGCACAGAAGCATTCATATCATCATATTTCGGAAATGCCATCTGAAAATATTTGGTTGCATTGCTCATGATAAAGAACAAAATTCCTCCCAGAATAATTACAGCAATCAGGTAGATGGAAGCCAGGCGCGCGTTAATGCGGAATGCCATCACCATCGCACAGATCAGGCTGGCAGGCGCACGTGTAAACATCCTGAGTACCATCTGATAGGAATTCTGGATATTTGTCACATCCGTCGTAAGTCTTGTCACAAGCCCGGCTGTGCTGAACTTATCAATATTGGAAAATGAAAATGTCTGGATATTGCGAAACATCGCTTCTCTTAAATTTCTCGCAAATCCTGTGGAAGCCTTCGCTCCGAACCTTCCTCCCATAATTCCGGCAAAAAGCCCCACAAAGGCTGCAACGATCATCACCGCTCCGACTTTGTAAATGTGTCCCATGTCTCCGGCATTGACTCCGTCATCAATAATAGAAGCCATCAAATACGGAATCATCATTTCCATGAGCACTTCCAGAATCATGAACATCGGCGTTATGATTGATGCAGCTTTAAATTCTTTTACTTCTTTCAGTAATGTCCGAATCATCTCTCTCCTCCTTGTTGATAAAAAGTTCCTTTTGTTTTATAAGATTTTTCTCTAATTTCTCAGTAACAATAAAAAAGGCATCCAATTCTTCATCTGAGATTCCTTCCAGCGTCCTGACATTAAGTCCACTGATGATCCCTTCGATTTTTTCATGGGTATAAATCCCTTTCTCTGTGAGCAATACTTTCTTAAGGCGGGCATCATAGTCCACCGACTCTCTCCGAAGATATCCTTTTTTCTCCATCAACTGAATAACGTTCGTGACAGACGAACGTCCTACTGAAAAGTGCTTTTCAATGTCTTTTTGAAAAATATCGCGGTCCCGGTTCTCATACAGATACCGAATGATCCATCCGTGCATCAGTGTAATCTCATCGATTCCTGCTTCCTTCACATGCATCGACAGGTTCCGGCGCATCATATGATCCAGCCGCTTGAGGACCAGACCGACCTGATCCCGCTTCTTTTCTGTCATCCGACTACCGCCTTTCTTTTAGTTCGTTTTCGAATTGTTCGATACTAAACATATTTTACTTCAATATTTCTAAATGTCAATCTTTTTCTTGACTTTTCGTCTATATTTTGGGCAAGCAAAAAGAGCAGTTAAACAACTGCTCTTCTCATATACTATGATCTATCTTCCATCTTCACATACTCTCTGTGCGGTGCCAGAGGCTTATATGCCGGACGAATGATCTTATCTACATTTTTCAACTCTTCCAGACGATGTGCACTCCAGCCTACTATACGTGCTGTCGCGAAAATCGGTGTGTAAAGCTGCTCCGGAATTCCCAGCATACTGTATACCAGTCCACTGTAGAAGTCCACATTCGCATTTACACCTTTGTACATCTTTCTCTTCTGTGCTATGATCTCCGGCGCCATCTTTTCTACTTTTGCATACAGATTGTATTCTTTTTGACACCCCTTCTCGACAGCAAGCTTTTCTACAAAGCTCTTAAAGATATCTGCACGCGGGTCAGAAACAGAGTAAATCGCATGCCCCATTCCATAGATCAGACCCTTCTTGTCAAATCGCTCTTTGTTCAAAAGGCCTTCCAGGTATGCACGCACCTCATCATCATCGTCCCAGTCCTTTACTTCTTTCTTCATATCGGCAAACATCTGAGTCACTTTGATATTGGCACCTCCATGCTTCGGGCCTTTCAGAGAAGCCATCGCCGCTGCCACGGTAGAATAGGTATCCGTTCCGGATGAAGTCACAACGTGCGTCGTAAATGTCGAATTATTTCCGCCGCCATGATCCATATGCAGTACAAGCGCCATATCCAGAAGCTTCGCTTCCAGATCGGTATACTGTCTGTCCTCACGCAGCATCATCAGGATATTCTCCGCTACAGATTTATCCGGCTCCGGTGCATAAATATAAAGGTCATCACCCATGCGATAATTATATGCATGATAGCCGTAAACCATCAGCATTGGGAACTGGCTGATCAAATTCAAGCACTGTCTCAGGACATTCGGAATGCTTGTGTCATCTGCCTTGTCATCATAAGAATACAAATTCAGAATCGAACGCGACAGGCTGTTCATCATATCACGACTGGGGGCTTTCATAATAACATCCCTGACAAATGTCGGCGGCAAGGTTCTTCGCTCCACCAGCATCTCATGAAACTCCGCAAGCTGCTTAGCATTCGGAAGTTCTCCAAAGAGCAGAAGATATGCGACTTCCTCAAATCCAAAGTGTCCTGCCTCCAGAAATCCTCTGACAAGATCCTTGATATTATACCCCCGATAATAGAGATTGCCTTCACAAGGGACTTCTTCGCCATTCACGATCTTCTTTGCGCAGACATCCGAAATATTCGTAAGCCCGGCAAGTACACCCTTCCCATTCACATCCCGAAGACCACGCTTCACATCATATTCCGTGTAAAGCTCCTTGTCAATCGCATTACTCTTCTCACAGAGCGCCGCAAGTCTCTCAATCTCCGGTGTATTCTCGAACAACACCTGCTCCACAGTTTTTCCGTTATTGGTCATCTACCATACCCCTTTCTTTCTGTCTTAAACCAATAAGTACCTTTCGCCATCAAGCGTCTCCAATTTTGGTGTGTTGCTCTATTCTATCAAATAGTATACAAAAATACAATCCTATAATTCTTAAAGTTTTATAACCTAATTATTAATTGTTACTGTTCTGAGCCAAGCAGATTTGACAAAAACTGTTACATTAATTTCCAGCTGGGAAATACGGTCTCAGTGCATTTGCAACACTGCTGATTGGCATCGTCTGAAGCCATACATGCCCCGGTCCGGTAATTACAGTATTAAACAGTCCTTCGCCTCCGAATACCATATTTTTAAGTCCCGGTACCGTCTGGATATCCATCTGGCAGCTCGCAGTCATTGCGGCAAGATATCCGGAATCTATCACGATCTGCTGTCCAGGCTGCAGATCATACTCCACAACGTGTCCATCGAATTCTGCAAATACAATTCCATTTCCGGATACTCTCTGCAGGATAAAACCTTCCCCTCCGAACAGTCCAGAGGCTACTTTTTTCTGAAAATGCACGGTCAGGCTTACTCCTGCTTCCGAAGCCAGAAATGCCTTCTTCTGAAAAATATATTCCTGTCCCGGTCTCACCTCAAACGCCTTAATCGAACCCGGAAAACTGGATGCAAATGCGATCAGTCCCTTCCCGCCCTGAGACGTGTAAGTATTCTGAAACATGGATTCTCCGGAAAACATTCTTCCGAATGCTTTACCGATTCCTCCATTGGTAGATGTGTCCATTTTCATATTCGGAGACATCCATGACATAGATCCTCTCTCTGTCACCATCTGCTCCCCATCCTCCAGTTCGCAGATTACTACCGGTAATGTGTCACCTTGTATCTGATACCTCATACTTGTTTCCTCCTATATTCTACATCAGCTCACCGATGTGATTTGCAAGTTCTGCAAACTCTTCCAGTGTAAGAGCCTCTCCCCTGATACTTGCCCCTCTTCCCAGACGGTCGATTGCCTCACTGATGACCTCTTTCGGCAAATCCAATTCCGGCGAGTTTTTAAGCCCGTTCGCAAGCGTCTTTCTCCTCTGATTGAACGATGCCCGGATAATCCGGAACATCAGTTTTTCATCTCTGACGTGTACCGGCGGCTGCGCATGTCTGGTAAGTCGGATCACAGCAGATCCCACAGTAGGTCTCGGCATAAAACAATTCGGCGGTACATTTGCAACAATATACGGTTCGGCATAATACTGAACCGCAAGCGACAAAGCACCATAATCCTTTGTACCTGGTCCTACCTGCATTCGGTCTGCCACTTCCTTCTGCACCATAACTGTAATACTCTCCAGCGGCACATGATTTTCGAACAGTCCCATGATAATCGGTGTCGTAATATAATATGGAAGATTCGCAACCACCTTAATCGGCTTTCCTCCATTTTTCTCTTCTGCAAGCGCAGCAATATCCACTTTCAGAATATCTTCGTTAATCACTGTCACATTATCATAATCTGATAAAGTATCCTCCAGGATTGGGATCAATGCTTTATCAATCTCCACCGCCGTCACTTCTCGCGCCGCACATGCAAGATACTGCGTCATCGTTCCAATCCCCGGCCCGATTTCCAACACAAAATCATCCTTCGTAATGTCCGCTGCCCGGATAATCTTATCCAGTACATGCGTATCAATCAGAAAATTCTGTCCGAATTTCTTCTGAAAATTGAATCGATATTTCTGCAGAATCTCAATGGTATTCTGCGGATTCCCTAATGTCGGTTCTTTCACTTTGCTGTCTCCTCTCGTTTCTCACATAATACGGCAGGGATTCTGCCTGCTAAACAGGATCCAGCCGATACATTCTGCGTGCATTTTCTTCCGTTGTGGCAATCACTTCTTCTGCCGAAATCCCCTTCAATTCAGCAATCTGCTCTGCAACATATAATAAATAAGATGATTGATTCCGCTTACCCCGAAACGGTTCCGGTGCAAGATAAGGGCAATCTGTTTCCAGAAGGATACGCTCCAGTGGCACTGCCCCCACGACTTCTTTCATCTTCTTTGAATTCTTAAACGTAACCACTCCGCCGATTCCAATGTAAAATCCCATCCTCACATATTCCTCAGCCATCTCTTTTGAATAGGAATAGCAGTGAATCACACCCTCAAGATCTTTCGCATAATTCTCCATCACATACATTGTATCCGCAGCAGCATCACGGCTGTGGATCACCACCGGGAGATTCAGTTCCTTTGCCAGTTCAAGCTGACGTACAAACCACTTTCTCTGAACCTCATGCGATTCGTTATCCCAATAATAATCCAGACCGATTTCTCCAACCGCAACCACCTTATCCTCTTTAAAAAATTCCCGCATCTTTGCGAACTTTTCCTCATCAAGAACCCCCACCTCATCCGGATGAATCCCGACAGCCGCATATACATGCGGATACTTCTTTGCAAGCTCCACTGCGTGTAAACAAGATTCATACGTGGCACTTACATTTACAATCGTTCCTACCCCAAGGGACGGCATTGCTTCCAGAAGCGCATCCCGGTCTTCCTGAAACTGCTCATCATCATAATGAGCGTGTGTATCAAATATCATTTTTGTCACCCTTCATTTGTCTCTATAGTCCATACCAATTTGCATGATACATTTGTAGTATATCACATTCTTTCTTAAAGAAAAATATATTTTTCTCTTGCCCCTTGTCTCCTACTTATGTATACTAGAGGTAGTGTAAAAATGGAAGTCGGGGCGACTATCCATCCAGCAAGTTAAAGGAGGTTTTTGCAATGAAAGTATATGATACCGTAAACAATGTAGAATTAGAGGCTGATACTCAGGGACTGGTTGATATCATGGTAGCAGGACGTCAGGTTGATGTATATCTCCCGGCACCAAGATCCGATGCTGACGGATATCTTACATGGGATGTAGAACACTGGTCATCTATCGACAACAGACGTTTTATCCGCTGCTATTCCTACAAAGGAAGAGTTCTCAGTGAATCTACAGGTCATAACCTGTACGATCTGGCAAATGATTTCAAACCGGAAGAAGCTGTAAAAATTGAACTCAGCTAAGCTGACAAAAATGGCGGGAAATTCAAGTATATTTCCCGCCATTTTTGTTTCATATTTTTACAGAGTAATCACCTGCTCTACTCCTGCCGGTACAAGTGCTGCGTATACGTTCGGGAAACATCCGATTCCTGCCGGTGCGATCAGCTTGTCAGCGATATCTCTCTGGTAACAGCATCTGTCGCATGCCATCAGAAGAACGCCTGTCTTCTCACTTAATTTCTGAAGTCTTGCAGCGATATCAAATCCTTCGACAAGCATATATGCATTGTCGAAGAAGAACATCATACCAGCAACCTCAACTCCGTGACGATCTTCTTCCATCTGAGGAATAATCATGTTCTCAAGGATTTCTCTTGCATGTTCGGATTCCAATAAATAAGCTACTTTCATGGTATAAAACCTCCTGTAAAAATGTTTTTATACTTCAAATGTAGCCTTCGCCTCTCTTACCGCGATGTGAATATCTGCTTTGATAAGGTTGTCCGGGTCCAGCTCCATTTCAGTAATATACTGGTCGAATTCTGCACTGCTGCAGAAGAAATTCATGACATTTCAGCATGAACCTGCCCAATTCGACAATTCTCCGAGTGGAAAAGTCAGCGCATGAAGCGTCTTCGGCGCATAATCTGCCACTTCTCCATTCACAATTTTTACAAAGACCGGTTCGCCGGATACCGCGGATACAGTCCCAATATTCCTGCTCCGTCATAGACAGTTCCTAAAGCACACCTGCTTTATCTTCCTCAAGATTAAATGCTCTGCCTTCATTCACTGTAAACTCCAGAATATAATGTCTCACCTGATTCTGTCTGCTATTAAACTTACGCTCTACATTCTGTTCCATATTCAATTGCTTCCCTTCTAAACTTTTTCCTTCTAAAATAATTAATTGCAATTCCTTTTTCTTTTGTCACTTAAGCCGTAGCTTCTTTTCCTGCCCTTAAAAGTTTTCGAAATTCCTTCTACTGATATGGACATTTTCTAATCCTCACTTTCTTCTAACCGTAAAAATTGAATTGTTTTATCCTGAAACCAGCTTTTTTCCACTCCCAGTTTCTCTGCCAGGTATTCCGGCTTATTCAGCTTGTCAACTGCTTTGTTGTAGCTATTTATAAAATCTGCAAACGCTTCCGTCTGAGCAAACTTTTTGTCAACGACGATAACATAGGAAATATAATCCGTGTCAGAAAGCGGCTTGCACAAGTAAGATGGCACTCCCGCAGCCTTTGTTAAATCCTGAATCACTGCGTCCACCTGTCCGTCTTCCAGAGAATACAGAATTCCTTTTTGCGTAATTTCCTCAAATTTTTCAATCTGGGGGTATGTTTTCTGCGCAACTGCCTTTTCCTGCTCTCTTCCCCGACTGACTCCAACCGTTCTTACCTGATCAAAATCATCTTTAAAACAGATCACTTCTGCATTCATCACGGTTGGTCCATAAATCATGACGTTCTCATTTTCCTCAACCGTATGCTGTGCGATATGACCGCAATAAAACGCAACATTGATCTCATCCGCACTCAGTGCCCACTGAGCCATATTACTTCAACAATCTTTAAAGGAAGAACTCTCCATAGTTTCCGCGATCGTATATTTACCACTCAATTCATCAACCGTTTCATTCATCAGCACTCCGGAGATATCGTCTCCTGCACCGATCCGGATCACTGCATCCCCATTTTTCTCCCTTTCCTTCGGGAAGAAAACGGTTACCATAACTCCGACCAGAATAAAACCTGCCAGAAAAACCACAATCTTTTTATCACTGTTCATCTGCTATGCCTTCTTCATTTTCGATCTGATAGCTGTAGACAATGCATATGCTGCATACGCAACCAAAATCCCACTACAGATCCATTCTCCCCAATCCGGCAGTGCAATGATCAGTTTATTGGCCTGCTGAATCGTGTGTGACGTTCTGTCAAAATCCAGTACCGGATTGAATCCCGGCATAAGCAGTCGGTTTGTGATATAGCCAACCAGATTGGAAATCGCGACCACCATGGAAAAATACATAAACATAGCTCGTTTCCCAATCGTTTTGGAAATCGTAAGCAGCTCCGGAATATTGGTTCCGGCTCCGGCCATCAAAAAGGTGATCGTCACTCCGGGAGCCGCACCGCTCGCAACCAGCGCTGCAATAAACGGGATGTGTCCTACTGCGCAGACATACATGAGTGCTGCGACAACTGTAATCCCCAGAAGGGAGATCATACCCGGATTCCCCAGATAATCCTGCACAAATGACTGTGGTACCACTGTAAAAAGAAATCCCGCGATCAGCATTCCGGACACCGTGTATTTGCTGATAGTCACGCTCAGTTCTGTAAACGACCATCTCAGTCCACTCTTCAGTTTTTCCCAGACGGACGGTTCCTCGAATTCCAGCTGGATCATAGCCGGTTCTTCCTCTTCGTCTGTTTCCAGGGAAATGGTTCCTTCTGCTTCTTCATTATTCTTATTTCGAAGACCGATATGCAGTTCATTCCCCGCGAAATGATTTGCCACGATTCCAATAATCATCGGCGCGACAAATCCGGTTATTATGTATATAATCGTAATTTCTTTTCCCAAAAGTCCCCATGCCAGAATCACAGCCAGAGGATTGATCATCGGTGTACTGGTCATAAATGCCAGTGTCGGCCCCAGATATGCACCACTGTAATACATACTGATTCCAAGCGGGATCGTACCGCAACTGCAGATTGGTATAAACATTCCGGACAGTGTTGTCCAAAACACGCCGCTGATCCTCTTGGAACCGATCGCGGTTTTCTGAATCTTCTCCGGTTTCAGGAATTCATGCAGCACACCTGCCACAGCAAAACTGAATACCATCCACGAAGAAGAACTGTTCAGCATTGACCACGCGGACTGAATGATGCTGAAAATAAAACTTCCCAATTCGGATATCATAACTTCAATGCCTCCTCAAAAGCCTGACGCACAGCAGGTTTAGTCAGCTTTGTAATTGCTTTTTTCTCATTAATAATCAGCATACTCTTCGTAATTGCTCCGTACTTTTTAATATAATCGAAATCCTTGCCGGCGCGATAAATTCTTACATTTACCCGTCCTTCATATTCTTTCTCCAGGACTTGAACCAAGTCGCCAAATACTTCGCATCACGCACATGCACTGATATACTCGATACAAGGCTTTTCCACTTTTTACTACACCTCCAGATTTATTCCGTATTATTATATCTTTATTTATTCGTTCTTTCCGTATTTATAGAAAAAAAATAATATTTTGACCATATTTTATTATTTTGTTCAATATTCCTATATTAATTAGTGACATGCTCCCACTACTTAAGCCCTAAAGCTTTGAAGTAGGGGCTTCTTACTCAATAACCCGATAGGGCTAAGTATCAATAAGCTATCCCCGCGTGCCCCGCGGTTCTTTTCTGCTCGGTTACGGGCATATTTCAGCCGCAGTTATGCGCATAAAATTCTTTTTCCTTCTTCTCGGATATTGATCGCTGCATTCACATCCCGATCCATCCGATTCCCGCACCCACAT
>NZ_JBQHSE010000012.1:0-88063 GCF_052066395.1 Bariatricus sp. HCP28S3_A4
GTTCCTTTGCAACTGGCATAAAAATACTCCTTTTCGATAAAAATTGTCATATCTGAATTCTTACCAAAAAGGAGCCATTTTTTTCAAAAACACAAAATATTTTACACTACCTAATAACACCTCGAAAAACAACCTGAAAACATAGCTTTATTCAGTTGCTAAAGTGCGCTATGTGATGTCAATACTTTTGACACCTTTGATACCAGATTGCTACGTGCTTTGCACTCTTGCAATCCTCAAAAACATTCGTAATCCGCTCATTTTTCTTTGAAAAATGGCTACTTACTCATGTTTTTGACGGGTCAAGAGGTCAAAAATCCTCTTGCAAGCAAGCTTGCATCGGCTTTCTGACCTTTTGACCCTGGTATCATCATATTTATTAAAAAAAATAATAATACGAACCTTAAATTTGTTCAGTCAATAGGTAAAAAGAAAAATTATGCAATATGCACAACTCAAAACTGTATATGCACAAAAATAGGGCGATTTGTATAAAACGCTTTACGCTGATAGAGTGATAGAGTATACTGGGTTTAAACAAATTAATATTTTGAAGGAGGAAGGTAAAATGGATGGTCAGTTAAAAGTAGCAGCTGTTCAAGTTACAGTCGAACAAAATAATATTAAGAAAAATATGGAAAACGTTGAGAAAATGGCAATGACAGTTGCTGAAAATGAAAAGAATGTTGATTTAATTCTTTTTCATGAAGCCTGTTTGGAAAGCGGCGTCCAACTTCCAGAATTCGATAAGAAATTATCTGATGAAATTCATGACTTTTGGAAGAGCATAGCGAAAAAAGTAGGAACAAATGTTTTGGCAGGTCGGTTAGAACGAAAAGAAGATGGCATTTACAACAAGGCAACGGTATATGCACCTGATGGACGTATTCTTGCAGACTATGCTAAAATCCATTTATTTAATAGTGAGCGTGAAACACTGATTCCTGGAAAGGAACTGGTAATGTTCGAACTGAATGGAATTAAAATCGGCATCATGATTTGTGCAGACTTTGGATTCCCGGAACTTTCCAGAGCGTATGCGGTGAATGGATGTCATATGTTAGCAGTAACAAGCAGTTGGGCATATCCGGATGATGATCTGTGGACAATTTGTAACCAGGCACGTTCTTCTGAAAATGGAGTCTACTGTGTTTCGGTTGACAGAATTGGACCAGCCGGTAATGGTTGTATAAAAGTAGGACGTTCTATGGTATGTAATCCGGATGGACTCATTATCGCGAATTTATGGGAAAAAACAGATACCTATTATGTACAGACAATTTACAGAGAAGAAGTTGAAAAACGTCACCAAACAATGAAATGGCTTGAATGGTTACGTCCGGATTTGTATACAGATTGGCTGAAAACATATAAATGGGATTAATACTCTGGGGGGAGAAAAAAGTATGTTAATGCGTCAGGTTTTAGATGTTTATGAGCTGCTGGATAGAGCAGATGCTTCAGGAGAAAAAATGGAAGAATACTTAAGGCATCTGGGAGCAGAAGAGGTTGAAGTTACAACTATTGAAGGTCCAAAAGGTAAGACGGATATGATTCGTGTAACCATTCCCGGAACGAATGGAAAAAGTGCAGGCGGAAAGGCTCCTACATTAGGTGTTTTGGGAAGGTTAGGCGGACTTGGTGCAAGACCGGAACAAATTGGCTTTGTATCAGATGGAGATGGTGCACTGGTTGCACTGGCAGTTGCGGCAAAGTTACTCGATATGAAGAGTAAGGGAGATCAGCTGGAAGGGGATGTTGTATGTTGCACGCACATTTGTCCGGATGCGCCTACCAGTCCTCATAAACCGGTTCCATTCATGGGTTCACCGGTTGATATGGCAACAGTGAACAAACATGAGGTAAATGGAAGTTTAGATGCAATTTTATCAATTGATACGACAAAAGGTAACCGAATAATAAATACTAGAGGATTTGCTATTTCGCCTACCGTAAAAGATGGTTATATTTTAAGAGTAAGTGAAGATTTATTGGATATTATGCAGATGACGACAGGAAAAATGCCATATGTGTTTGCTCTTTCAACGCAGGATATTACACCATATGGAAATAATCTATTTCATTTGAATAGTATTCTTCAACCATCGACAGCGACAGAGGCACCGGTTGTAGGAGTCGCGATTACCACAGAGGTTCCTGTGGCAGGATGTGCGACCGGAGCAACACATGCCGGAGATCTTGAAGAAGCTGCAAGATTTGTGATTGAAACAGCCAAAGCTTACGGGCGCTGCGAATGTGAGTTTTATGACAAAGAAGAATTTGGAAGGATCGTTTCAAAATATGGAAACATGAAACATATACAGACTCTAGGAAAATAACTGTAAATTTGATTGGTTATAAAGGAGGAGCTTTATGAAGAAAAGAAATAAGTTAGTAGCAGTTTTGTTGAGTTGTTGTATGGCAGTAGCATTATTTGCCGGATGCGGTAATAATGATAAAGGTACCGCTGAAAATGATAACAATCAAGGAGAGCAGATAGAAGTAAGTGAAGAAGACAAATATGGTGGAACATTAAGAATTGGGATGGCAGCTGTAGCGAATAATATTGATCCGGTTAAATATACAGGAATATATGAAAATGCAATTATTGAAAATATAGGGGATACACTTGTTGTCTACAGTGATGATTTATCAGAGTTTCTTCCTAGTCTGGCAACAGAGTGGGAAGTAAATGAAGCAGGAAATGAGTACACATTTAAACTTCGTGAGGATGTTTACTTCCACCCGGGTAAATTTCAGGATGGTCGTCAGATGACAGCAGAAGATGTTAAATATTCACTGGAGCGATCTCATAATGAATCTGCATTGGCAAGATTGGCAATGCTGGATCATTGCGAAGTTATTGATGATTTTACTGTAAAATGTGTTCTTCCAAATCCGGATGCATCCTTTTTAGCGGCACTTACTAACAGTGGAAATGTAATTGTTCCAAAAGAAGAAGTTGAAGGTTGGGGAGATGAGTTTGGAGCTCATTTCGTAGGAACCGGTCCTTTTATGATGAAGGAATGGAAAACAGATGAAGCTGTAGAATTTGTCAGATCAGAAAATTTCTGGGGCGGAGAAGTTTATCTTGACGGATTAAATTTCGTATATATTACAGATATCAACCAGAGAGTTAATGCATTAAAAAATGGAGATATAGATATCGCTTGTGATCTTGCAGGAGAAGGTATTGATGAAATCAAAGCGGATAATAATCTTGTAATGAGCCAGGAACCTGGTATGGGAGTAAACTATATCTATTTTAATATGGAGAATGGTCCAACGGCAGATATCAAAGTTCGTAAGGCTTTGCAAATGGCAGTAGATCGAGATGCTATGTGTGCAGCACTTTATCAATATGGTGAATGTAGTCCGGCATACTTGCCTTTACCGCCTGCATCATGGGGATATGATGAATCATTAGAAGATTTAGTACCAAAATATGATGTTAAAGGTGCAAAAAAATTACTTGCAGAAGCAGGGTATCCGGATGGATTTGAACTTGAATATTATACAAGTGATTCGGCTTCATCTAAGAAAATCGGAGAAATTTTACAGCAATTTTGTGCTAAGGTTGATGTTAAAGTGAATATACATCAGGCTTCATGGGGAACATTTAGTGAAATTGGTGCATCAGGAAATGCGGATGCTATTGGAATGAGCTGGACATGGTTCCCGGATCCTTATTTCTACTTGAACAAAATGTTCCATGAAGAATCGCTTGGTACTTTGGGTAATGGACAACAGTTTAATATACCGGAAGTTAATGAATTGTTAGACAAAGCTGTTGAAGTCAGTGATCAGGAAGAAAGAGCTAAACTTTATAAAGAAGCCTTAAAACTGATTGTTGAGCAATATCCACAAATTGATTATTGTTTAGCTAACATCAACACAGGTTTGAATAAAAAAGTTCAGAATTATGTTGTTCGCCCTGATAAGACAATTGAAATCGCAGGTGACGGACATAACGTATGGTTGGCTAAATAAGCAGCCGAATGAAAATTAGGAGTGCCGTACTACAGGCACTCCTAATTTTTAAATCACTAATTACAATTTTCAACGATGAAAGGAGAACAACGGTATGATAAAGATGATATTAAAGCGTATCTTCCAGTTGATTCCAGTACTGTTGATCACGATGAGTATGACATTCGTTATTACTCGAGTTCTTCCGGGAAATCCTGCAGTATCAATTCTTGGTCCACAGGCAACAGCAGAGGATATCGCTAAAATGGAAGAAGAAATGGGACTGCACGATCCGATGCCGGTTCAATATATCAATTATATGAAGAGAATTTTAACCGGAGATTTAGGAACTTCTTATCGATATAACCGACCGGTAGCAGATCTTATTTTTGAAAAACTTCCAAATACATTACAAATTGCATTGGCAAGTTTAATTATAGCTTTACTTATTGGGGTTCCGGTAGGCATCATTTCAGCAGTAAAGCAATATTCGGTATTTGACTATATTTCGATGATAGCTGCGCTAATAGGAGTATCAATGCCGTCATTTTGGTTAGGATTAATGCTTGTTCTTATATTTAGTGTTAATCTGGGATGGTTTCCGACTATGGGAATGGGAGCTATCAGCAATGGAATTGGTGACGTTATATCACATTTATTTTTGCCGTCACTTTGTCTTTCCTTCGGAAGTATGGCTAACTTCGCAAGAATTAGTCGTTCCAGTATGTTGGAAGTAATCGATCAGGATTATATGAAAGCTGTCCGGGCAAAGGGAATTCGCGAGAATGTTGTCATCATTAAACATGGTTTAAAAAATGCCCTTCCACCAATTGTTACAGTACTGGGTATGCGTATAGCAGCACTTATGACAGGCGCAATCATGATTGAGACGATTTTCGCATGGCCTGGAATCGGCCGATTGATTGTTGATGCAATCAATAATAATGACTTTGAAATGATTCAGGGTACTGTATTATTTATGGCAATTCTATATGTAACAGTAAATCTTGTGGTGGATATTATCTATCTGTATATCAATCCAAAAGTAAGCTATGAATCCGAAAGGAGGGCCGGCTAATGGAAAATAAAGAAGTAAAAAGAGATTTAAGCGAAGCTAGTCAGCAGGAAATGTTGTTAAAAGAACGAAAAGCAAACAGTGCATGGAGAAAACTTCGCAGAAATAAATCTGCAATGTTTGGTTTGATTCTGGTAGTGTTTGTAACTTTGTTTTCTTTAGTAGGACCATTTATATATAGAGTAGATCCTGCTGCAATGGATTTTTTAAAAGTAAATGCGAAGCCTGGTACACCGGGTCTTCCATTAGGGGCTGATAATTTAGGAAGAGATTTGCTTGCAAGGTTGATCCATGGAGGTCGTGTCTCCTTGATCGTGGCAGTCGGAGGAATGGCGGTTGGTGCTGTGATCGGTATTCTGGCTGGCTTAATTTCAGGATATGCAGGTGGAAAAGTAGATATAATTATCATGCGAGTGATGGATGGTATGTCAGCATTCCCCTTTACATTATTAGCTTTAATGCTTATGACTGCTCTTGGAGCAGGAATCGAAAACGTTATTCTTTCCATTGGTATTGCAAGTGTTCCGGGATATGCCAGAATGGCCAGAGGACAGGTACTTGTTGTAAAAAATGAAGAATATATTAAAGCAGTGAAAGCGTTTGGAGCAAGCAATAGTCGCATTTTATTTAAACACTTGCTTCCAAATATTGTATCATCGTTAATTGTATATGCAACACTGAATGTTGCAGGTGCAATTTTGACAGAAGCTTCACTTAGTTTCCTTGGAATGGGAATTACGCCTCCGGATGTATCTTGGGGTGCAATTTTGAAAGATGGACAGGATGTTATCAGAAGTGCCAGTCATATTGCAACTTATTCAGGACTTGCTATTTTAATCACAGTATTAGGCTTTAATCTATTGGGAGATGGAATACGTGATGTATTAGACCCTAAGATGAAAAAATAAAAGGGGAGATAATATGAATAAAGAACCATTATTAAAAGTGGATAATTTAAAAACACATTTTAACACTGCTACTGGTATAGTGAAAGCAGTAGATGGTGTTACTTTTTCATTGGATTCCGGACAGACATTAGGAATAGTAGGAGAATCCGGGTGTGGTAAAAGTGTAACTTCTTCTTCAATTATGCGTCTTCTGCCTAAAAATGGTCATATTGTTGAAGGATCTATTCTTTTTGAAGGCAAGGATATCGTTAAACTCAGTCAGAAAGAAATGCTTCAAATACGTGGAAATGATATTTCAATGATTTTTCAGGATCCGATGACTGCGCTTGATCCGGTTTATACAATTGGCTCACAAATAATGGAAGTAATCAATGCACATCAAAAGATGTCAAAAGCAGAAGCAAAAGAATATGCTGTAAAAGTGTTGAAAATGGTAGGAATACCAGAAGCCGAAAAGCGTTTGAAATCCTATCCGCATGAATTCTCCGGCGGAATGCGGCAACGTGTAATTATCGCAATGGCAATTGCCTGTAATCCGAAACTTATTATTGCAGATGAACCTACAACAGCATTAGATGTTACTGTTCAGGCCCAGGTGTTGGGATTAATGAAAAATCTGCAGAAAGAATCGAATTCGTCAATTATTCTAGTAACACACAATTTGGGTGTGGTTTGGAAAATGTGTGATACAGTTATGGTTATGTATGCGGGAAAAACAGTAGAATATGCAGATGTAAAAATGATATATTCCGATGCACGACATCCATATACATGGGGATTACTTAAATCAATGCCTAAAGTAACGGATGATCCGAATATTCCTTTAGCTTCTATTCCTGGAACACCGCCAGATCTGAAGTTAACCGGAGGAAGCTGCAATTTTCATAATCGTTGTAAATACTGTCAGGAAATATGCAAAAATAAATGTCCTGAAATGAAAGAGGTAGAGCCGGGACATTTTGTTGCCTGCCACTTCTCAAAAGAAGAATTAGTTGAGATGGAACGGAGAGGAGGGAATGATTAATGGGTGAAAAACAAGATGATATTATCTTAAAAGTTGATCATTTGACAAAGACATTCCAGGTGAAAAGTCCAAGACTTTTTGAAAAACCACTTGCTCTAAATGCGGTAAATGATGTTTCTTTTGAAGTGAAGAGAGGAGAGACCATTGGAGTTATCGGCGAATCAGGGTGTGGGAAATCAACATTGGGGAAAGCAATTCTTCAATTGATCCCGGCAACTTCAGGGAATGTGATTTACAATGGGCAATCACTGATGAAACTTAATCAGAAGGAAATGAATGAACTTCGCAAAGAGATCAATATGGTATTTCAGGATCCATATTCATCCTTAGATCCTCGTATGACCACGGGTGAATTGATAGAAGAACCTATGATTATTCATAATATTGGGACTCCTGAAGAACGAAAAAAACGAGTAATTGAATTATTGAAATTAGTCGGATTAGATTACTATCATTCCATTCGTTACCCGCATGAGTTTTCCGGGGGACAGCGCCAACGTATCAATATTGCCCGAGCACTGTCAATGGATATAAAACTTCTTGTCTGTGACGAACCGGTTTCCGCTCTGGATGTTTCTGTTCAGGCACAAGTGCTTAATTTGTTGAAAAAACTGAAAGATGAACTTGGACTGACATATATTTTTATTTCTCATGATCTAAGTGTAGTAAAATATATCAGTGATCGAATCATCATTATGTATTTGGGAAGAATCATGGAGATTGGTGACGCAAAAGAAATATATGCAAATCCGGCACATCCTTATACAAAGGCATTATTTTCAGCAATTCCTCCGGTAAGTCCATATGAAAAAAAAGAAACGATCGAACTCAAAGGAGAAATTCCTAGTCCGTTAAATATGCCGCCGGGATGCCCATTCGGAAACAGATGTCCATTCTGTACTGAAATATGTAAGCAGAGTGTTCCGGAATTGAAAGCAATTGGAGATAACCACGAAGTTGCATGTGTGAGATATCAAAAGGGAGAAATATCATAAATATAATAAGGTAATACATAGAATTCTTTGCAAGCACAATTGGTTTAAGAGATGGGCAGAGTTTTATATTATTCATAATTCACAAAGTACATTTTTTTGAGTAGATAATATTGTGTAAATATGCTATTATGAAGAAAAGGTTTTGTGGAAGGATGAATAAAATTGGCAATTACAGTGAAGGATATTGTAGAAATAGCCCAAAAAAAAGGTTGTGAGCTTGCAACAGGGGAAGGCAAACTGTATAAAGAAGTGTACTATGTTGATACAATGGAGATTCCGGATATGGAAGCATGGATGAAACCAAATGTCTTATACATTACAACAGGATATGCTTATAGTGGGACAAAAGAGAAGGTTTTGTCACTGATAAAAGGTTTACATGATGTAAATGCAGCAGCACTTGCAATTAAATCCCGTTTTATCGGTGCTTACATGAAAGATTTTTTAAAACTTGCCAGAGAATATGAATTTCCGATTATCATAATGCCTGAGGAGCTTCCTTTTGTGGAACTGAATTATGCGGTTATGGAAGCACTTGTTACATCACAACATCATGAAGAGTTAAAATTAAAATCAGAAGAGCTAAATAAAAGAAAAGCAGATAGAAAATTATTTTCTGATCTTTTAGCGGGAAATGTTGTGATCAATGAGGAACAGAATCAATATTTTCATGAGCAAAACTGGCCAAAACCACCATACTATATTATGCTGATAGAATTTGAAAGACTCACGGGCAGTTATACTGATAAGGAATTTAGAAATCTGGAACAATGTATTCGTAAGGTCTTTGCAGAAGAACAGTTTGATTCAATTGTATTATCGAACAGGAAGATATTTCCTTGTATTATTAAGAAAGACGAAAAAAAATATAATCAGCAATATTTTGAAAGAATTAAAAAAGTGATTGCAGAGCGGTCTGGACATAATATTTTAATGGGTATTTCTAATGAAAGCGAAACATATAAAACGTTTCAGGTGACTTATAAAAACGCGATGAAAGCACTGGAGATTGCTCGTATTCGAAAAAAAGAATGCCCGGTAGTTTGGAGCGAAAAGATTGGATATTGGAAACTACTCAAGGAAATGAGCCAACAACAGCAGTGTAAAGAATTTGTTTCAAAAAAAATAGATGCTTTAATTCAGTATGACAAAGAAAATGAAAGTGATCTCATTGAAACCTTAGAAGCTCTTGTAAATCATTTAGGAGCCAGAAATACAACGGCAACAAGTTTGTATCTACATAGAAATACCTTAATGTATCGAATAAAAAAAATTGAGAATCTGACAGGATATGATTTATCGGATCCGGAAAGTATTTTAGAATTATCGCTTGCTTTAAGATTGAATAAATTTATGAATCATTGAATAAGTATTTTAAAGTGTTGCAGATGATATGATTAATACTTTAAAAGGCAGATCATCAAAATGGAATCAATGGATTTAATAAAAAATCCGCTATACTGGAGAGAAGTTGCTAGTGCAGAATTGGCAGTAGCGACGGACGATTCATATAGCGGATTTTTTATATGAGATGATTGCGAAAATAGAAAGTGGAATTAAGTCAATGGATGAAACGGGCAGTGTTAGCTGGATAGTGGAAAAGTTCCAAATGAGTCAACAAAATCGATGGAGTGGACCAGAGATTCGAAAAACCAAAAATAAATCAACAAGTAAGGAGATAATGTATGGCAGAACAGGAAAAGAACATTGAACAAGGTGTTCACAAGCGCCGCACAAGGTACAAGGGAAAATATCCACGAAAATTTGAAGAAAAATACAAAGAATTACAGCCGGAGAAATATCAGGACATGATTGCCCATGTCATTCAGAAAGGAAATACACCTGCCGGAATGCACATTTCGATCATGGTGCAGGAAATTCTTGACTTCTTGAAGATCCAGCCGGGAGAGGTGGGATTTGATGCAACGCTTGGCTATGGCGGACATACAAAAGCAATGCTGAAATGTCTGGAAGGAAAGGGGCACATTTACGCGACAGATGTAGATCCGGAAGAATCTGCAAAGACAAAAAAACGTCTGGAAGAACAGGGATTTGGGGAGGATATTTTAACAATCCGTCTTCAGAACTTTTGTACTATCGATGAGATTGCAAAAGAAGTTGGGGGATTTGATTTTATTTTGGCTGATCTGGGTGTGTCTTCCATGCAGATTGACAACCCGAAGAGAGGATTTTCTTTCAAAGTGGACGGACCTCTGGATCTGCGACTGAATCAGGAAAAAGGGATCAGTGCAGCCGAGAGACTGGATACAATTTCAAGAGAAGAACTTGCCGGGATGTTATATGAAAATTCGGATGAGCCGTACTGTGAAGAACTGGCAAAGGCAATCACCGAAGAAATCCGGAAAGGACACCGGATTGATACTACGACAAAGTTACGTCAGGTGATCGAACAGACCTTGTCTTTCCTTCCGGAAAATAAGGAGAAAAAAGATATCATCAGGAAGACCTGTCAGCGGACTTTCCAGGCACTTCGAATTGACGTGAATCATGAATTTGAAGTACTCTATGAATTTATGGAAAAACTGCCGGGCACTTTGAAACCGGGAGGAAGAGTAGCAATTCTGACATTCCATTCAGGAGAAGACAAACTGGTGAAGAAAGCTTTAAAAGCAGGATATCGCGAGGGAGTTTATTCCGAATATGCCAAAGATGTAGTTCGACCTTCGGCAGAAGAGTGTGCACAGAATGGGCGTGCAAGATCTACGAAGATGCGCTGGGCTGTGAAGGCGGAGTAAAAGTAAGTGTAGGCTGATTAGAATATTGACAAAACAAAAATCAAGGATCATAATGCGGTGCAGGAAGAAAAGTTTTTGAATGTGTTAAAATCCAGAATGGTAGATGGGATCATTTATGTCAGTTCGGATTATGCGACCAGTAACAAGCTACTTGCAGATTTATCAATCCCAGTTGTATTTATTGATCGTAAGATTGAAAAGAGTGGTAATAAGGGAAGTGTGCAGATTGATAATTATCAGGCTATGACGGAAGTCGCTGAGTATATCAGTAAAAAAGGATGCAATGGATCGGATTGAAAATATTCTTGGATTTAAGAGATTTGAGCGTCACGTTGGATAAAAAAAGAAGAGTAGAAAGATGCTGCAAAGTTATCAAAACAGATAACAGAGCGGCATCTTTTGTTATTTGAAAAATGATTAAAATATATAACAGAAAATTATAAGCCGATTTGTACTTTAGTCTACAAATTCAGATGCCGGCAGGAGGTAAGATTATGGAATTTTTCGGAGGCTTAGCTGTATTGATGGTATCGATTTTGCCGTGAAATTCTATTCATTATAATATGCCATAATCAAATCGACCATCCGGTCATAGCTGGCAACTCCGTCATCTTGACCATTTGCCTTCAGATAACTGTCATTGATCTGATTGGATACTTCAGCAATCTGTCCGTCATATGTATTCCAGAACTGCGTGTTTGCCGCAAGATCAATCTGTGACTGATTGTTGAGCATGGAATGTATCCGTTCGTAGGCTTCGTAATCTGCATGATAGAGCTGGTTGGTTGCGTAAAGCCAACCCAACATATAGCCGCTGTATTGGAACTCAGGAGAGTCCGCGTTGACGCATGCCAGAAACGCAATAAAATTCGCTTCTTCCTCCTGCATAAAACCCCGTAAATGAGAAAGCTCGTGACAGGCGGTAAAGGGAAGATTGTACTCCGTCATGTCATCGTTATAATTTGCTTCTATTGTAAAAGGCGAATAGATGCCGGACAGGTTCTGGTAGGAAAGTGTCTCGGAAACCGTCAATCGCTTTGGAAGAGGATAATATCCATCAAGTTCATCATAAAGCGTGCCGATATGCTCCATAGCCTTTTTGGCATTCCGGGGAACCATCTTCTTTCCCATAAGAGAAGTACCGTCTTCGGCACAGGAAATTTCAGGGGCAAGCCGGTTTAAGTGATTCGTAAGAAGCTCACATACGGAAGCAAGTTCTTCTGCGGTATAGGAAGAAGTAGTAATTCCCGTTGCCACAGAGAAGGACTTATGGCCGTAATTGATCCCGCAGCACAGGGTGTATGTAAAGAAGAGAATCGAGGCGAAAAGAAGTACATTTGCTCCCCATCTGCGCAGGCGTTTCCTGCGGATTGCGTAAATAAGAGACAGTATCAGCACAAAGATAGCCAGATAAAGTCCGAATTCTACCGCGGAAAATGGAAATATTCCCCAGAATCTCCCGAGCGTTTCTACCAGAATGGAATAAACATGAGCTGTGTACCAGTCGGCAAAAGCCGGAATATTCTGAGCAGCGTAAAGAAGGCACAGGCTTCCTGCAGCCAGTATGACGGCAGTGAAGGCTCGTCTCAGGTCAGAAATTGCTGAATCAGTTTTCATCATTCGTCAAATCTCCGTCTCCGGCGATGGGGATGACATCGCCAAGATATTTAGGTAGTGGTTTGAAAATAGATACGAAGAAATCCTTATCTCTTGCCAGAATTTCACGGAAGTCCCGATAAGCCTGTCCGCTGTACCTGCGGGTATCGGCGGATATGCCCCATGCGTCAAGTCCCAGAGAACGTGCGATGTAAAGGGCACGATAAAGATGATATTTCTGGGTGACGATGATCACCTTTCTGGCCTGGAAAACATCCCGTGCGCGGTAAAGACTGTCATATGTGGAGAAACCGGCGTGATCCATGAACACATCTTCGGAGGGAACCCCTTGGTCAAGGGCGATATCCTTCATCGTTTGCACTTCATTATATTTTTTTCTTCCGTGATCGCCGCTCATCAAAAGCTTCGGCGCAGCACCGTTCTGGTAAAGTTCGATTCCGGTGTTCAGACGATCCTGCAGCATAGGAGATGGAGAGCCGTCAGTACGGATTCCGGCGCCAAGGACCAGAATACAATCTGCGTCGGAAACGGAAGAAACATCCTCTCCTTTGTAGGGTCAATCTAAATGAGTCCATATATTTTCATTATATATGGCGTGTGAAAATGTGTAAATGAGAAGTCGGAAGGTTCAGGAAAATTTAAGAAATTATGTAATTGTTCAACGCCCTTTTTTGACAAATCCGCTTGGCTCTGAACAGTTACAAAATTATCGAGACTGTGCGGTACTGACAAAAAAATCGGGAACCCGGAGATAAGAACAGGGCTTCCCGATTTTACAGGTTCGTTGTTAAGACTCCATGCCGAACGTAAAATCAAGCTTCTCTTCGGCGGCATCCAGAAGTTCCTCAAGATTTTCAATTTCCCTTTCTTTTTCCAGAAAATACGCTCTGGAAATGTTTGAAGACCGGTAATCATTTTCCAGAGAATCTTCAAAACGATCTAATTCTGTTTCGAGCTTTTCCACTTCGTTTTTTAAATCCAGATATTGCGTCCGATGCTCTTCGGCCGTTCCTGTCGGAGAAGAATTGTCGATTTTGGAAATCATGCCGGATGTCTGGGAAGTCAGATCACTGAGCGAGGCATCATGTTTTTCAGTGAGGGATTCATTTGTGGTGTCGGAAGATTCCGAGTTTCCTGCAGATGCCGTATTTTCGGTTGAATTGGAAGCACCGGAAGAGGTTCCGTCTGAAATAGTCTGGCTTTTGCATCCCGCAGCAAGGAACGTCAGAACAAGAGTTATTGTCAGAAAGAGTTGTGTTATTGCGCTTTTTTTCATAATACGTATGTCCTTTCCGTAATTTGTCAATATAGTTTATTGTAACGATGGTAGTATTTCCGATTGCTGAAAAAATATGAATCACAAAAAATCTGCCCGGAATAAAGTTTTCTGTGTGAAAACGGTTTATCTCTGGTATTTTTATGTTATTATATACATGAAAAAAATCAGGACATATGAAAACGAGAGGTGCTTATGAAAATAGTAATTCCCGAATACAAAACATTGGATATAGATACGTTGTTTCTGGACTTTAACGGAACGATTGCAGTGGACGGAATCATTCCGGCGGGAGTAAAGCAGAGACTGACTGCATTGGCAGAACTGTTCCGCATCTATATATTGACGGCGGATACCAATGGAAATGCGAAGGATCAGTGCGAAGGTCTGCCCGTGATTTTACAGACGTTTCCTACAGGCAATGCCAGAGAATATAAAAAAGAACTGATCAAGGCGACCGGCAGCAAACATTGCGCGGCGATGGGAAATGGGCGAAATGATGAACTGATGCTGAAAGAAGCGGCGCTTTCCATTGCAATCATGGATAAAGAAGGAATGTATGGAAGACTGTTTAAAGAGGCAGATATCTGTGTCCGCTCCATGCAGGACGGGCTGGATCTGTTCCTGTATCCGAACCGGATCATTGCAGGACTGCGCGGATAGAATGCCGGGACATACTATAGTAGTCAATTGATCACCGGATGCGGGTGATAAATGAGAATAGATATTTTATTTTGAAAGGAAGAAAGAGATGAGCATATTATTTGTAGAATATCCAAAATGTACGACATGCCAGAAGGCAAAAAAATGGCTGGAATCTGAGAACGTAACATTTGAAGACCGACATATCGTAGAGAACAATCCGTCTGTGGAGGAATTAAAAAAATGGCACAAAATGAGCGGACTTCCGCTTAAGAGATTCTTCAATACCAGTGGAATGAAATATAAAGAACTGGGACTTAAGGATAGGATTCCGCAGATGACAGAAGAAGAACAGTATGAACTGCTTGCAACAGACGGCATGCTGGTGAAAAGACCGATTCTCGTAGGAGATACGTTCGCTTTCCCGGGATTTCGGGAAAAAGAATGGAAAGATCTGATTGGATAAATGTGCGGTGAGGGAGGAACAAGATGAGTCAGGCAATAGTGACATTGAAAAAAGGGGAAGGACGATTACTGAAATCCGGAGGCGCATGGGTCTTCGATAATGAGATCGCTTCTATCGTCGGAGAATTTGAAAACGGGGACATTGTGATCGTTCATGATTATGACGGCTATGGAATGGGACGCGGATTTATCAATATGAATTCCAAAATCCGTATCCGTATGATGACAAGAAAACAAGAACAGGAGATCAATTATGAGTTTCTGGAAATGCGTGTGCGCGATGCGTGGGAATACCGAAAGAAAACGGTGGATACAGGCAGCTGCCGCGTGATCTTCGGTGAAGCGGATTTCCTTCCGGGACTGGTAATCGACAAATTCGAAGACGTGCTGGTCGTGCAGTCCCTGGCCCTTGGAATCGACAAAATGAAAGAAGAGATCATCGATATTCTGAAAACGGTTCTGAAGGAGGATGGAATCGAGATCCGCGGCGTCTACGAGAGAAGTGACGCCAAGGTAAGAAAGCAGGAAGGAATGGAACTGGCAAAAGGCTTCATCGGCCCGGAATTCGATACCAATGTGGAAATCACAGAAAACGGTGTCAAATACCTGGTCGATGTCAAAGAAGGGCAGAAAACCGGATTCTTTCTGGACCAGAAATATAACCGGAAAGCGATTCAACGGTTGTGCAAAGGCGCGAAGGTTCTGGACTGCTTCACCCATACAGGTTCTTTTGCACTGAATGCAGGAATTGCAGGGGCAGACAGCGTACTCGGTGTGGATGCATCCGAACTTGGAGTAGAACAGGCACGCCTGAATGCACAGCTGAACCATCTCGAAGACCGCGTCAAATTCAAATGCGCCGATGTATTCGAACTGCTCCCGGAACTCGAAGAAAAAGGCGAAAAATTCGATGTAATCATCCTGGATCCGCCGGCATTCACCAAATCCAGAAATTCGGTGAAAAATGCAGTAAAAGGATACCGCGAGATCAATCTCCGCGCAATGAAGATGGTGAAGGACGGCGGCTATCTCGCCACCTGTTCCTGCTCCCACTTCATGACACCGGAATTATTTACGCAAACGATCGCGCAGGCGGCAAAAAATGTACATAAGAGACTGCGCCAGATCGAATACCGGACACAGGCACCGGATCACCCGATCCTGTGGGCGGCAGATGAATCTTATTATCTGAAATTTTATATTTTCCAGGTAGTAGATGAGAAGTGATTTTGAGAGTATTAAAAATGCTGAATTAGTTAGGGGCTGCTGTAAATAGCAACCCCTTTTATTTTTTATTCAATATTTTGACCATCAATTACAGTAAAGTAATTTATTTTTTTTGAATTTATATCTGTTTGGAATTTCATTTCAATTTTATGAGTAACGGTTATATCCCCATTTTTTAGTTTGAGAAATGCGGTTGCTAAATATCCATTTTTTTCTTTAGTAACAATTACCTTTGTAATATAATAAGAATCATATTTTTGTAATATGCGAATAGGGATATATTCAAAAGCATTTCTGAATGATTTATAAATTTTAAAATTAGTGAAATAATTTTCCAATCGATCTTCCAGAATAGAATCATATGTTCCTGTTAAAATGGCATTTTGATAACTCGTTTGAATTTTTTTATCATCAGTAAACCATTCCGTAACAAATTTTTTGATATTATATTCTTCATAAAAAAAATTGTAAAATATGGAAGTTGAACATACTATGAAAAGTAATATTAAAATAATTAGAAATCCGATACTTCGATGAATCCTTCTCATAACAATACTCCTTTCTTTTATAAATTTACTTCAAACAAAAATGCACATAAATTCTGGATTCAAATTAACATATATCTGATTACTTGTCAATGATATCTTAAAATACTAATTATTATAATTTTGAATTATATATATTCTGACATTTAATGGGAAATAGGGACGTTCCTTTTGACCCCAGCATCTTGCCACGACCATCGCCCATTGGCTTGCCAGCCGCGATGAAGGTGTGCTATACTGACTTCACGGAAAGTCGGGAACACATAAAAGGCGGCCTACCCCTCCATACTTAGAAGGGGCATCACCGTCCAGACGAAAGAAAGGAGGGTGATGCCATTGTTTGTTACATATTCGGATCTGATCCAGATAGGTATATTCATTGTCACTCTCGTAGGATTGTGTTATACAGTCTTTGGCAAAAGAACCGTCCCTGCGATCACAATTATTGTGGGACCGGTGAAGACACAGTTCGGCTATCATTTGATTAAGGTGGAGAAGAAAAATGAGGCGTCCAAGGTTCCATTTGCGGAGGCGGAACCGGGAATCAGACAGAACCTTATGCAGCAGAAGCAGAATGTGGCTTATACGGCAAAGGTGGAAGCGCTGAAAGCGAAATATATGTGATTTTATTGGAGCTTTTTTAATTTCAGGAGAATGAGTGAATGATAATAAGAAAATCAACAATGGAGGATCTCCCGAAGATCATGGAGATGTATGAAGAGGCCCGACAGTTCATGAGGGATAACGGGAATCCGGATCAATGGGGGACTTCAAATCCAAAAGAGGAATGGATCGTTCTTGATATAGAAGACGGAGACAGCTATGTCTGTACAAAAGACGGAGAGATTGTCGGCACGTTTTATTTTAGAATCGGAGAGGATCCGACATACAGACAAATCTATGATGGATCGTGGATGGATGATTCGCCTTATGGTGTTGTGCATCGGATTACCACGGACCGGAAAGCACGGGGGACGGCGACGTTTTGCCTGAACTGGGCGGTACGGCAGGCGGGCGGTCATCTTCGGATCGATACGCACGAAGATAACCGCCCGATGAGAAAGCTTCTGGAAAAGCTTGGATTTTCCAGAAGAGGAACGGTTGTCGTGGAGGACGGAACCGAAAGAATTGCGTTTGAAAAAGTGCTGATCGGTGAATAAAGAATAGATTCATAGCAATAGAAGGGGACATTTGGATGGCTGATACTTCAGAAAACACAACAGTAACAAAACAACATATATGCACAGCGCTGCTCGCCCATGTAGATGCCGGGAAAACAACGCTTTCCGAGAGTATCCTGTATTTGTGCGGAAATATCAGAAAACTGGGACGAGTGGATCACGGGAACGCATTCTTGGACACGAATTCTCTGGAACGTAGCCGCGGTATCACGATTTTCTCAAAGCAGGCAGTGGTGGAGCTGCCGAAGAAGCAGATGAAAATGACGATTCTGGATACACCGGGGCATGTGGATTTTTCCGCGGAAATGGAACGGACGCTGCAGGTGCTGGATTACGCCATCCTTGTCATCAGCGGGGCGGACGGCGTGCAGGGGCACACCCGCACGTTATGGAATCTGCTGAAACGCTACCGGATTCCAGTTTTTCTATTTATCAATAAAATGGATCAGAACGGGACAGACAGAGCAGCCCGTCTGGAAGAATTGAAACAGAAATTGGATGACGGATGCATTGCATTTGACGGGGCGGAAGAGAAGGACACATTCTGGGAAAATATCGCCATGTGTGATGAAGATGCGCTTGGAGAATATCTGGAACATGGAGAAATCTCAAAAGAAATGCTGATCCGCCTGATCGCAGAACGTAAAGTGTTTCCATGTTATTTCGGATCGGCACTGAAAGTAGAGGGAGTGCAGGACTTATTGGAGGGACTGGAAGAATATACACGCCCTGCCCGTGCTTTACTCGCGCCCGGGAAGAAGATCGATGATCTGTCAAATGAATTATTTGGGGCAAGGGTTTACAAAATATCCAGAGACAATCAGGGCAACCGACTGACCCATTTGCGGATCACTTCCGGGATCTTGAAGGTGAAAGATACGCTGGAAAATGCGCCGGAGTCGTCGGAACACTGGGAGGAGAAGGTGAACCAGATTCGGATTTATTCCGGTGAGAAATACGAGATGGTACAGGAAGCGGGGGCCGGAATGATCTGTGCCGTAACCGGACTTGGCTATACCAGGCCCGGTGAAGGACTTGGCATCGGGCAGGAGGCAAAAGGCCCGGTCCTGGAACCGGTGTTGAATTACCGTGTGATCCTGCCGGAAGGGTGCGATGTCCATACGATGCTTCGGAACTTAAGACTTTTAGAAGAAGAAGATCCGATGCTGCGGATCGTGTGGAATGAAGAGCTTGGCGAGATACATGTGCAGCTGATGGGGGCTGTGCAGACGGAAATACTTCAAAGCCTGATTAAAGACAGATTTGGCGTGGAAGTGACATTTGGAACCGGAAATATTGTTTATAAAGAAACGATACGAAATGTAGTAGAAGGAGTCGGACATTTTGAACCGCTCCGCCATTACGCGGAGGTACATTTGCTGATGGAACCGGGAGAGCCGGGAAGCGGTCTTACTCTGGACACCATGTGCAGTACGGATGTGCTGGATCTGAACTGGCAGCGGCTGATACTTACGCATCTTGCTGAGAAAGTGCACAGAGGTGTACTGACAGGCGCGGCGCTAACGGATGTAAAGATTACCTTGATTGCAGGGAGAGCACATCTGAAACACACAGAAGGCGGGGATTTCCGGCAGTCTACATACCGGGCTGTGCGTCAGGGACTGATGCAGGCAGAAAATGTATTGCTTGAGCCTTATTATGATTTCCGCCTTGAAATCCCATCGGAATGTGTCGGACGGGCCCTTACGGATATTCAGAAAATGGCAGGCGAATTCCAGCCCCCGCAGGCAGACGGAGATTTGACGGTTATAACAGGCTATGCTCCGGTGGCGACCATGCGCGATTATCAGATGGAAGTCACCGGCTATACGAAAGGCAGGGGGAAAATCTTCTGTACATTCAAAGGTTATGAGCCGTGCCATAATTCGGAAGAAATCATAGAAGCATCCGGCTATGATCCGGAACGGGATCTTGAAAATCCCCCCGGGTCTGTATTTTGTGCGCATGGGGCAGGATTTAACGTATCCTGGGAACAAGTTCCGGAATATATGCATCTTGAGCCGCAGCTTGAGCGGATACTAAAAGAGAGAGAAGAAAGCCGGATGCCCGGAGAGATTCCGGCAAAGGACGGAACAGGGGAAAGAACGGGACAAAGCGCCCAGAGAACCGGAAATCCACAGAATACCGGGCGATCCGCTTCCAAAGCCGGAGCAGAGCGCTATGAACGCCATGCCCGTGAATCGAAAGAACTGGAAGAAATATTTATCCGTACTTACGGAAAAATTGAGAGAAAACAGGTAAGCAGCCAGAAAACGGTTACGGCACCGGTAAAAAAGAACCATAGAGCAAAAAAGGAAGAATTTGTACAGGAATATCTGCTTGTGGACGGATACAATGTCATTTTTGCGTGGGATGATCTGAAAGATCTGGCAAAGACGAATATTGAAGCGGCAAGAGGAAAACTTATGGATATTCTCTGTAATTATCAGGGATTTAAGAAATGCATCGTGATCCTTGTATTTGACGCATACAAAGTAGAAGGCTACAATCTGGAGATCCAGAAATACCATAATATTCATGTAGTTTATACCAAAGAGGCCGAGACCGCTGACCAGTATATCGAAAAGGTCGTGCATGAAATCGGTCATAAATATCACGTAACAGTCGTGACGTCGGACGGTGTAGAGCAGGTGGTAACACTTGGACAGGGAGGGACCCTGATTTCCTCCAGAGAATTCAAAGAAGAAGTAGAGATTGTGAGTCGTCAGATCCGGGAAGAAGCACAAAGCCGCAGAGAAAGCGGAAAGAACTATCTCTTTGACCATATGGATGAGGAAATGGCAAAAACGATGGAGGCAGTTCGCCTGGGGAAGAAGAAATCACCGTTTGAATCGTAACGAGACGATGAAATGACGATTTACGGAAAAGGTAAAAATGGTGATTCGCGAAAAAACATAGAAAGTAGTGAAATGCGATTTGTGGAAAACGTATAGGAGGCGCAGATGGAAAATCAGGAGAAACAGGCCAATCAAGAACAACAGCATAAACGTCGTGTACGGTATTCGGGGACGCATCCGAAAACGTATAAAGAAAAATACAAAGAGCACCAGCCGGAGAAATACGCTGATACCATTCAGAAGGTCATCAGCAAAGGAAGTACCCCGGCGGGAATGCATATTTCAATTTGCGTAAAAGAAATATTGGATTTCCTTCAGATTCAACCGGGACAGACCGGACTGGATGCGACTCTTGGATATGGCGGTCACACAAAAGTGATGTTGGAGTGCCTGAAAGGTGAAGGACATATTTACGCATTGGATGTGGATCCAATTGAATCGACAAAAACGAAAGAACGTCTGGAAAAACAGGGATTTGGAGAAGAGATTTTGACCGTGCGGCTGCAGAATTTTGCAGATATTGATCAGGTATCAAAAGAAACAGGAAAGAAATTTGATTTTATTCTTGCCGATCTTGGCGTTTCGTCCATGCAGATCGACAATCCGGATCGAGGGTTTTCCTATAAAGTAGAAGGCCCTCTGGATCTCAGAATGAACCCTCAAAAAGGAATTAGCGCCGCTCGGCGTCTTGTGGGAATCTCGCAGGAGGAACTTCAGGGCATGTTGATTGAAAATGCAGACGAGCCTTACGCAGAAGAAATCGCGAAAACAGTCGTGAATCTGCAAAAAAGAGGTAAAAAAATTGAAACGACCACACAGCTGAAAGAAGCGATTGAACAGGCACTCCGGTTTCTTCCGGAAGCAGAGCGGAAAGAGGCATTGAAGAAATCCTGCCAGCGAACGTTCCAGGCGCTTAGAATCGATGTGAACAGTGAATATGAAGTACTGTACACATTTCTGGAAAAACTGCCGGAAGTGCTGGCACCAAACGGACGTGTGGCAATACTGACCTTCCATTCCGGAGAAGATCGGCTGGTGAAGAAGTCATTTAAACAATTCAAGAAAGAGGGACTTTACAGTGAGATCTCCGAAGAAGTGATCCGCCCGTCCGCAGAAGAGTGCGCAAGAAATGGACGTGCGAAGTCCACGAAGATGAGGTGGGCAATACGAGAGTAGATTAAATTACAAGTTCAATGAAAAACAGACTAAAATATGATAAACTTCTATCAGGAACAACCGTGTTATAGGGTGGCTGACCTCTATTCTACATAGAATGGGGGTGGTGCTGGTGGACAAGAAACCTTTTGATTTCAAGGATTTGATGGCTTTTGGCATGTTCATTCTGGCATTACTGACATTCGTATTTACGTTTATCAGATAATGTTTTAAAGCATAGAAAAACCACCCCAGAACTTTGACGAGAGATGGAGTGGTGATTCTTTAACCATATGTCGAGGTCAACCCCTTGTGGGCGGTTGTTCTCCTTGTGTTTATAATATATCATATCAAACTACAAAACGCAAGGGATGAATTTACTGGAGCAATACATCAGAATGTGGAAAGCAATGTAGAAGCAGATTAAATTACAAGTTCAATGAAAAACAGACTAAAATATGATAAACTTCTATCATGAACAACCGTGTTATAGGGTGGCTGACCTCTATTCTACATAGAATGGGGGTGGTGCTGGTGGACAAGAAACCTTTTGATTTCAAGGATTTGATGACTTTTGGCATGTTCATTCTGGCGTTACTGACACTCGTATTTACGTTTATCAGATAATGAATTAAGGCATAGAAAAACCACCCCAGAACTTTGAACAAAAAGGGTGGTGATTCTATACTGAATTACAACAATGAGGTCAATCCCCTTGTGGGCGGTTGTTCTCTTTGTGCTTATAATATATCATATCAATCCACAAGGCGCAAGGGATGAATGGGCAATAAGTCAGCAAAAGTTTCCCACCTACAAATCATGCATATCAGTCTTCATTTTACACAGATTTAACATTTCTCCGATATGTATTTTACATTCTCAAATTATAGTAAAGAAGATAATAGGATCAATATGAGAATGTGAATAAGGAGAACACTATGAGCGATTCAACAAGAATTGTATTTGGTTTACTGGGAGGACTTGCCATTTTTATTTATGGTATGAATCTGATGAGTGAATGTCTGCAGAAAGCGGCAGGGGAGAGGATGAAGAGCATTCTTGCCCTTCTGACGCGCAATCCTGTCATGGGCGTGCTTGCAGGAGCGCTGACGACGGCGGTGCTGCAGAGCAGCAGTGCGACGACGGTCATGACGATTGGATTTGTCAGTGCCGGTTTGATGAACCTGCCTCAGGCGATTTCGATTATTTTGGGTGCAAATATCGGTACAACGATGACCGCACAGATTATAGCATTTAAGATCAGTGACTACATATATGTGTTTATTTTTGGAGGCTTCATTGCGTCATTTCTTGCGAAAAATGAAAAGGTGAAGAACATCGGACAGACGGTATTTGCTTTTGGACTTTTGTTCCTTGGAATTGAGACGATGGGGGATGTTATGAAACCTCTGGCGTCCAGCCCGGTGTTTACGGATCTGATCGGGAAGGTGGCGGACATTCCGGTTCTGGGAGTTCTGGTAGGTACTTTGATGACGCTGGTTGTGCAGAGCAGCAGTGCAACCATTGCGGTATTGCAGAATTTTGCATCGCAGGCGGGGCCGGATGGCGTGACGAGTATTCTCGGACTTGCGGGCGCGATCCCGATTCTTCTTGGAGATAATATCGGAACGACGATTACGGCAATTCTGGCAAGTGTAGGGCAGCCGAAGGATGCCAGGAGAACCGCAGTGGCACATTGTGTATTCAACGTGTCCGGAGCATGTTTATTCATCTGGTTTGTGAAACCATATGCGCAGTTCGTCCAGTGGATCTCACCGAAAGGACCGGAAGTGGAAGTGATCGCGAGGCAGATTGCGAATGCGCACACTATATTTAATATCGTAATGACGCTTATCTGGATTCCACTTATCGGAATTCTGGTGAAAATAGTTATGACACTTGTGCCGGATGGAAGGGAAATGGTGCATGCGCCGGGCGAACCGCTTTTCCTGGATGAAAAACTGACAGCACAGCCTGCGGCGGCACTGGAACTGGTGACCAAAGAAGTGATCCGCTGCAGCGAGCTTGCAGGCGGTGTACTGGAGGAGCTTGCAAAGACAGTCAGAAAAGAAGAAAAAGATCTGCTTCAGCATGTGCTTGAGAATGTGGAAAATGTTCAGACATTGAGCAAGCATATCACAGATTATCTCTCGGATCTTTTTGCGGCCGGTGTTATGACGGAAGAACAGACATCCCAGACGGCGGGAATGATGTATGTTTTGAGTGATGTGGAACGTCTCGGATCATTGTGCGGAGATATAGCAGAAGCGCTGACGGAACGCCTTGGTAAGAAAAAGCGGTATTCAAAGGAAGCGTTAAAAGATCTGGAAAGCAGTCTGATCCTTATGGGTGACATGTATGCCGATGTGCTGGAGATGATGGTGACGGGAAACGAGGATGGCAGTGCAGAAATCCAGAAAAAGAAGGAAAAGGTCATGGATCTGGATATTGAGATGAGAAAAGCGCATATGAACCGTGTCGGGAAGGGAAAATGCGTGGCAAATCTCACGGTACCGTTCGGACAGATCCTGCACGATATCGACAGAATGGGAAATTGCTGTGTCAATATAGCAGATGCAGTGACCGGTCAGACAAAGCTGCGTAATTTTATGAATGTCCAGCAAGAGCAGGCGAGCTGAGCGGGAAAATAGAATTTATCATATGACAAGGTGCACAATTTGATTAAATACAGATTGTGCACCTTTTTTAATGGCATGAATTTTACAGAAGTTAACGAAAAATAATGTTTATCACTATATTATTTTGTCTCAAATCATGGTAAATTAGTAATATAGAAAATGCTCAGGAGGTGATGCGATGAAACGGATACTGGCATGGATTTTGATTATGGTACTGCTTGTCGGCTGTGCAGGGTGCAAGGAAAATGAAACGGAAAAAGAACAGACGGGGTCTGAAAATTTAGAGACAGCAACGGATGGCGAAAATAAGCCCGTTTCCGTGGACAACACAGACGAAACGGAAAATGATGATTTCCGGTTGACATTTTACACGGATCTGTATTCCGAAGAGTATCAGGAATTGGGGAACGCGCAGATGTGGCTGTCCGGTTTTTCGGAAGAGACGGAAGGCAAGAAGATTCGGTTCTGCTCAGATGTAGATGATGTGTATGTGACGCTGGAACAGGGAGAGTGGATGGAAGCCCCCTTATATTTCCGCCCGGTGGATTGCATGTTTAATGTGGAGACAAAAGCCGGTAAGGTCTATGAGTTCGACGGGTATCTCGCGGAGTGCATACCGCTGTATCGTATCACTGCATTTAAAGGAGACAAAACCGCAGTGTGGTATCTGATGGAGGACGGAAAAGATGGAAAGCAGGTATTTGAGGTTGCAGGAGAGGAACCCCATGCGACCTGTCCGGAAATAACGGATCCGATTCTATCACTTTGTGCCGTATATGCCGGATTATCGATCAGAGTCGAAGAAGATATCGCATATAAGCCTGAGCAGTTCTGGACTGCGATTGCGAACGCGGTTACAATTGTGACGCTTCAGACTGCAGATGCAGATGCGGAAGGCAATATTTATCTGGATTATGAAACGTTGAACAAGTATGCGGAGGCCATGTTTCCGGAAACGGGAGTGTACCCTGACATCAAGGAGAGCGATGGCATCATCTGGCCGGAAAGTGCGGAAGATTCTGTTATTGTGAAAGCCAATTTTACAGTAGATGACTCTACAGTAGTCGTTCGGTCGATGGAAGTGACCGATGACCGGAATGTAGATGTAACATTGTTGTTCAAAGGAGAGATTGAGGAGTATGCGGCCGTCCACATTTCACCGGTCAGTGAAGTGCAGAACCCATTTAAGTGGGTGATTACAGGAGTGGAACTTGCGAAAGGATAATACATAAAGATAATTAACAAGCAGTGAAAGGAGAATTCAATTATGGGATTAATTAAAGCAGGAATGGGGGCAATCGGCGGGACATTGGCAGATCAGTGGCTGGAGTTTTTCTACTGTGATGCACTTGCCAATGATGTTCTGGTTGTGAAAGGAAAGAAAAGAACGAGCGGACGTTCATCCAACACAAGGGGGAACGATAATGTAATCACCAATGGTTCCGGAATCGCTGTGGCGAACGGGCAGTGCATGATCATCGTGGATCAGGGGAAAATCGTAGAATTCTGCGCAGAACCGGGAGAGTACACTTATAATACTTCGTCAGAGCCAAGTATTTTTACGGGGGATCTGGGAGACGGCATCAAGCAGGCATTCCTGAATATCGGAAAACGTTTTGCATATGGCGGGGACGCCGGAAAGGATCAGCGAGTATATTACTTTAACACCAAAGAGATTATGGATAACAAATTCGGAACACCGAATCCATTTATGTTTGACGTGGTAAATAAAGAAATCGGTATCCGCAGAACGGTTCAGGTCAGATGCAACGGTGTTTATTCTTATAAGATTACAAACCCGATCCTCTTCTATTCAGAGGTCTGTGGAAACGTAGAACAGGAATTTACAAAAGATGAGATTGAAGGACAGCTGAAGACCGAGTTTATCGATGCTCTGCAGCCTGCTTTTGCAGCACTTTCTGAGCTGCAGCTTCGTCCGGCTCAGATTCCTGCGCATGCAAATGAACTGAAAGATGCGATGAACAATACGTTGCGGAATGAATGGTCAGAGCGCAGAGGTATTACGATCCAGCGAATTGCCCTCAATCCGATCACGCTGACGGAAGAGGATATGAAGAAGATCAATCAGATGGAAGACGCCGCTTCTATGGGAAGCAATCCATTTATGATGGCAGGGCGCATGACAGATGCAACTGCAGCTACAATGGAAAATGCCGCATCCAATCCGAACGGCTCCATGAACGGATTCTTCGGTATGGGAATGGCAATGAATGCAGGCGGCGGTACAGGAGGATTCCAAGCCGCGCAGAATTTCTACAATGCCGGAGTTCAGCAGCAGGCGGCACAGCAGGAGGCAAACCGTCAGGCAGCGGCAAAGCAGCAGGCAGCACAGCAACAGGCAGCTGCGACCGACACGTGGAAATGCAGCTGCGGCGCAGTTGTAAAAGGTAAATTCTGCCCGGAATGCGGGACAAAGAAGCCGGAACCGGCGCCTGTTGGATCATGGAAATGTAAATGCGGCGCAACAGTAAACGGCAAATTCTGTCCGGAATGTGGATCGCCAAAACCGGCCGATGACGGATGGACCTGCTCTTGTGGAACGGTGAACAAAGGAAAATTCTGTACAGAATGCGGAGCGAAAAAACCGGCAGGCATCCCGCTCTACCGCTGCGATAAATGCGGATGGGAACCGGCTGACCCGGCAAATCCGCCACGCTTCTGTCCGGAATGCGGGGATCCTTTTAATGATGAGGATATCCAGTAAAGAATTTTCTGGATGTATATCTTCCTGAGAGTGGATATCTGGATTTGAGATAAGGAGCTGAAAATTCATGAGAATATTGCATACTTCGGACTGGCATCTTGGAATGTCGGTCGGAACCGGAACGCTGGCAGGTGACCAGCGTTTCTTCTTGGAACAATTATATGGCATCATAGAAGAAGAACAGGCAGATATCCTTCTGCTTGCGGGAGATGTGTATGACAGCAGTGTTTCCAATGCGGAAGCAATCTCTGTTTATAATGAGGCAACAACCAGAATCTGTGCGGATATGGGGAAAAAGATGGTCGTGATCGCAGGAAATCACGATGGTGCAGAGCGGCTCGCAGCATGCAGTGAGCTGCTTAAGGGAGCGGGACTTTATGTGTCGGGCCGCCTGACCCGAGAGATCACACCGATCCTTGCCGGGAATACAGCGATTTACCCGCTGCCCTTTTTTAACCGCGAGGAGGTCATCGCCTTGTTCCCTGAAAAAAGTACAGAGATTACTTCTCAGGAGAAAGCAATGAAAGTCGTCTGCGACCATATCCGGGAAGAGATGGATCCGTCCCGTTTCAATATTGTGGTGGCACATGCGCTGATCGTAAGTGCAGAGCTTTCCGAATCGGACCGGTCGGCGAGAGTCGGACAGGCATCGGCTGTTTCCAAAGATGTATTCGAAGGCTTCGATTATGTTGCGCTCGGGCATATTCACAAGCCGCAGATGATCGACGAGCATATCTGTTATTCGGGAAGCCCGGTAAAGTATTCCTTTGGAAATGAAGAGGGCCAGCAAAAAGGAGTCGTGCTCATCGATACCGAATCTTCCGAGATTCGAACCATACCGATTCAGATGCTGCATGACCGTAAAACTGTGCGGGGGACCTATGAAGAAATCATAGAAAGGGAAGATCTGTCAGAGGATTATCTGAGGCTCTATGTAAGTGACCGGTATGCCGGTCTGGAACTGTTGTCCGCATTGCAGCAGAAGTTTCCTTATTTATTGGAGCTTTACGGGAAAGCATTGGAAGAAGGGGACGGTCAGACGGCATTGACGGTAGGAGAACTTCAGTCGCTGGACGAAGTGGATATCATGATGAGATTTTGCGGGGAAAATGGCGGAGCCCTTCCAAATGAAGAACAGCTTTCACTTTTTAAGGAAGTACTGGAATGGTGTGAGAAAGAAGGTGAATTATCATGAGACCTGTATCGCTTAGATTTCGCTGTTTTGGTCCTTATATGGAAGAACAGTTTATTGATTTTGAGGCACTCGAAAAGAGTGGGCTCTTTCTGATCTGCGGTGAGACGGGCGCCGGGAAAACGACGATTCTGGACGCTATCTGTTATGCACTTTATGGTAAATCCAGCGGCGGACTGCGGGGGGATATGAGCGTGATGCGCTGCAAACTGGCGGAAAAAGAAGATGAGACAATGGTGGAATTTGTATTTGATGCCGGTCAAAAGAGATATAAATTCACACGTTCTTTGCGTTATGGGAGAAAGAATCTGAGGGATTATCACAATTGTATGGTTCTGGAGGATGGAAATTATGTTCCGATATTTGCAAATCCTAAAAAGCAGAACGTGAGCGCCAAGGCAGAAGAAATCATCGGCTTAAACGATGAGCAGTTCCGACAGGTCGTGATCCTTCCGCAGGGACAGTTTGAGCGATTTCTGGTTTCGGATTCGGCAGAAAAAGAAAGCATCCTCGTCAGTCTGTTTGGGGCGGACAAATGGCAAAAGATCGCGGAGGAGATTTATCGGAGAATTACGGAAGAAGACCAAAAGCTCATCCGGGAAAGAGCAGATATCCAAAGCCGCCTGAAAGACTATTCCTGTGAAAATGTGGAAGAACTGCAGATCCTGGCAGCCCAAAAAGAGCAGGAACTGATCTGTCTGCAAAGTCTTGCCGAACGTGTGGAAAAAGAAATGGCAGAAAAGAAAAGGCGTTATGAGCAGGCAGTACTACTGAATGCGGAATTTGAAGTTCTGGAAAAATGGCAGATAAAAATGGAGCAGCTGAAAGCAAAAGCGGGAAAGATGGAAGCGACCGCGCAAAGGCTTGCCAAATCGGATATAGCGGATCAGATCCAGCCTTTATATGCAGAGACGGTCAGAGCCAAAGAGGAATATGCCCGGCGAAAGAATGCCCAGAAGTCCGCAGAAGAAGAAAAAATTGCGGCTGAATGCAGACTGCAGGGAATACAGAACAAGCAGAATAAGCATGAAGAAATGCGGGTGACATACGATCGGGAAACCAAACGTCTTGCATTGTTGGAGCGTGCAGAGGGTCTGTATGAATCTTTGGAACAGAAGAAAGGCGTGGCAGAAAACGCTGAAAAAGAATGGAACCTGCTGAAGAAAAAGCTTGCGGACAAGAAACAGTCTTTTGAACAGGCCAATGTTGTTTGGATGGAAGCGATGGAAAGTCAGCAAAAGTGTATGGATGCATATACCGCTGCTCAGAAACAGTATCTGGACGGAATCAGTGGTACGCTGGCTGAGAAGCTGATACCTGGAGAGCCCTGCCCGGTGTGCGGAAGCAGGGAACATCCGAAGCCGGCGAGACTGAGCCAGAAGAAGGTGACAGAAAAGGAATTGGATACCCTGAATAAAAAGCTCAACACATGCACCAAAGCAGTCAGCAGGAATGCAGAACTTCGCAGGAACGCGGAAGCGGTATACCAGAATTTACAGCAGGAGGCCGGAAAAGCTGAGCAGAATATGATTGCCCTTCAAACTGCCTATGAAGAACTTCTGGGGCAGAAAATTAGCGGTATCGAAAATGCGATGCAGCTTTTGAAGGAGCGTAAAACATCAGAAACATGGATTCTTTCTTTCCGGGAAGAAGAGAAACAGATCCAGCAGTTGCTGACAGCAGTTCAGGGAGAAGTGACTGCGGCGAACGTGCAGCTCGCGAAAGCGCAAGAAGCATCCAAAGAGGGAAAACTGCGATTTGAAGAACAGCAAACGATATGGAAGCAGGCATTATCAGAGCATGGATTTGCAGATGAGGAAGAATTTATTCGCAGCCTGATGCAGACAAAGGAAAAGAACACTTGCCGGGAGACATTGATTTCCTATCGGACTACTTTGGAAAATGTGAGAACTGAAGAGCAAAAACAACAGGAAAAACTGGAAGGAAAGATCCGGCCGAAGCTGAAAGAGATGGAATACGAACTGCAGATTGCTGAGACTGAGCAGAAAAACAGATCCAAAGAATTGATTCTGGCACAGCAGGAGGTTCAGCGCATAAAACGAATAGAAGACTCCCTTGCCAAACGGAAAGCAAAATATGAAAAAGAACGCCTCCGTGTCGATGCGAATCTGGAATTTGCAGGACGACTCAGAGGAAGATCCGGGATCAGCCTTCAAAGATATGTGCTTGGCGTGATGCTTTCCTCAGTCACCGTAGAGGCCAATCGCCTCTTAAAACAGGTGCATGGCGGGCGCTACCGCCTCTATCGGACGAATGAAATCGCAGGAACCAGCCATAAAGGCGGTCTGGAACTGGAAGTACTGGATGCATTAAGCGGAGAAAGAAGAAGCGTGACGACCCTGTCCGGAGGAGAGAAATTCCTGGTTGCACTCAGCCTTGCAATTGGCCTTTCGACCATCGTGCAGACCCAGGGGAACGGCATGCGCCTTGGCGCCATGTTTGTCGATGAAGGCTTCGGAACACTGGATCAACATTCCGTTTACGATGCATTGGAAGTCCTTCAGGGAATACAAAAGGCCAACGGCCTGGTCGGAATCATATCCCATGTAGAAATGCTGAAGGATGTGATTCCTGTAAAATTGGAAATCCTGAAAGGGAAGAATGGAAGTTATATTTCCATCATCCCCGACATAATACAGCCTCCGATTGCCCCGCACTCCTTCACTTCTTCGATTTGACCGGTTCCCGGGTTAATCCCTCCGATAGCGTAGACCGGAATATTCACAGCCTGACAGATACTGCGAAGAAACTCTGTTCCTCTCGGCGGCAGATCCTTTTTGCAGTCGGTGGCATAGATATGACCTGCGGTGATATAAGACGCGCCCAGTCGTTCCGCAATTTTGGCTTCACCTACCGAATGAACAGAAGTGCCAATACTTACGAAAGGTTCGTAGAATGTATACGGCAGAGTCCCTTCTTTTATCTCGGCATCATATTTGCGAAAACGTTCAAGCGGCAGATGGATGTTCCCCGTTCCAAGTTCTTTCGCAACCTGGACATAGGTATGCAAAATGCAGGGAATATCGTAAGTCCTGCATATTTCCAGGACCTGTGCGGCAAGCTTTTTGTATTCATCTGCCGAAAGATCTTTCTCGCGCAGCAGGATTGCTTCCGGGTGGCATTTGCAGATTCTTTCGACCTGCTCTAAAAAGGGCCGTTTACTTAAGTGCCGGTTGGTAACGGCGATCACATTCTGAAATGGATTATGTTCGCAATAGTTATTCGTATCATTCATATATCAATCATCCTTTCCTGGTACGGCAATCTGCAAATGGCGGTGCCGGTGTTGCGCCTGCAAAACGCCGTACCAGGAAAGCTCATTTGCAGTTGCTATACATAAATATAATCATTCATAACAGGCTGAAGGTCATGCGCCAGAAGCGCGTCATAAACTTCTTTGACAGACCGGTCATCAGAGATTTCGAACTGATCATCTCCCTTTTCTTCAATATCATCCGCGTGTTCCCCGATACCGGTGCTGACGCCGGCGGAAATCTTCGTTGCGGCAATATTTACCATATTATCACGCACTCTTGCGCACTCACGAGTGGAGACTGTGATGCTGGCAAATGGCATGAACAAACGGTAAGCGCACACAACCTGAAGAAGCTGGGGCTCGTGAACATCCATCGGATTGATCCGGTCATTGTTGATGATCGGGCGGAGCCGAGGGCAGGAAAATGCGATCTCGGCGTGTGGGTATTTCCGCTGAAGCAGGTAGGCGTGATAGCCTGTGGCAAATGCATCTTTGCGGAAATCATCCAGTCCCAGAAGGGCACCGAAGCCGACACCGCGCATTCCGCCCATCAGAGCACGTTCCTGTGCGTTCAGACGATATGGGAAAATACGTTTGTGCCCGGCAAGATGTAGCGTCTCATACTTATCGGAATTATAAGTTTCCTGGAAAACAGTTACGTAGTCCGCTCCGCATTCGTGGAGATAAGCATATTCGTCCGAGTTCATCGGATACACCTCAAGGCCGATGACTCGGAAGTATTTCCGGGCGATCTTGCAGGCCTCACCAATGTATTTTACATCGGATTTGGCACGGCTTTCACCGGTCAGGATCAGAATCTCCTGAAGTCCGGTTTCGGCGATGGCTTTCATTTCTTTTTCGATCTGTTCTGGGTTAAGCATAGCACGATTGATCTTGTTATGGCAATTAAAACCGCAGTAAATACAATAATTTTCACAGTAATTGGCAATATAGAGCGGTGTGAACATGTAAACACTGTTGCCGAAATGCTTCCGTGTCTCCCGTCGTGCCTCCTGCGCGATCTCCTCAAGGAGCGGGAGGGCGGCAGGAGAAAGAAGCGCTGCGAAATCCTCCGGAGTCCGGTTGTCATGGGCAAGGGCGCGGCGCACGTCAGCTTCCGTATATTTCTCGTAATCATAATGGTTCATGGCATCAATGACTTTGTCCATGATATCGGAATGCGGATCCTCCATTCCCGGCAGATACGTCATGTGGTCGATTCGGTTTTGCTTTAAATCCTCCAGAATCACTTCATTTACGATACTCTCGTTCCAGTGCTCTTTGGAAGAATTCTCTGTTATGGTATCCTGACTCATAAATCGCACCTCCTAATCCTGAAGATAACCGGTCAGCGGTGAAGATGCGCTGGCACCTTTGTCGAGTGTTCTTCCCATGCCGGAAAGATAAGCGCTTCGGCCCGCTTCGATTGCCTTCTTGAAGGCCTCAGCCATGGCTGGTACATCCCCTGCAGTAGCAATCGCGGTATTTGCCATGACGGCAGCAGCACCCATTTCCATCGCTTCGCAGGCCTGGGAAGGACGGCCGATTCCGGCATCGACAATGATCGGAAGATCGATTTCGTTGATCAGGATCTGAATAAATTCTCTGGTACAAAGACCCTTGTTGGAGCCGATCGGAGAACCAAGCGGCATGATACAGGCAGCACCTGCATTTGCAAGATCACGTGCGGCATTCAGATCCGGATACATATACGGCATTACGACAAAACCTTCTTTTGCGAGAATCTCTGTCGCCTTGATAGTCTCATAATTGTCCGGCAGCAGATATTTGGAGTCATGTACCACTTCAATTTTAACAAAATCACTTCCGCACACTTCGCGGGAAAGGCGGGCAATCCGGACTGCTTCGTCCGCAGTTCTGGCGCCGGAGGTGTTCGGAAGGAGGGTAACGGTATCCGGGATATAGTCCAGGATATTGGCGAGACCGCCCTCATTTGCACGGCGCAGCGCAAGCGTAATGATCTGAGCATCCGCCTTCTCAATACATGCTTTTACAAGGTCCAGCGAAAATTTGCCGGAGCCGAGGATAAAACGGGAGGTGAATTCATGTCCTCCGAGGATAAATTTGTCATTTGTCTTACTCATAAGGTTTCCTTCTTTCTGTTTTGCTTCTTCTTATACACATTCTTCGCCAAGTAACAGGCGCGTGATCATATTTGCTTCATGGGCCGCGCAGATTGCAACCCGGGGAGCCATTAACCCCCTCGCGTAGGCAGGCTCGGTGACCTCATCTCCGCAGAGATAGAAGTTCGGCAGGACCCGCCGGGTATGGATCAGATTACTGCTCTCAAACCCCGCCATTCCGGAAGCCGATACCAGTTTTTTCTCCGGAAAATGCTCCAGAACGCCATTTACCAGCATGGCCTTGCATTCCGGCACATCAAATGCTTCGCAGATAATGTCTTCATTATTAAAAAGCATCTCAATATTTTCTTCGGTCACACGTACCTGATCGGTTACGATATCAAGATAAGGATTGATGCGCAGAAGCTCGGATTTCAAAGCCTCTGTTTTCGGCATTCCGACATGCTCCAGAAAATATTGCTGTCGGTTTAAGTTGGTCAGGTCCACAACGTCAAAATCGACGAGATGAAGATGCCCGACACCGATACGCGTCAGGGCAAATGCCACATTGGAACCCAGACCGCCGAGCCCTGCGATGGCAACGCGGCCCGCCTCAAGGCGCTTCTGCACTTCTTCAGAATGGCGTATTACTAAAGCTTCCTGGATGGCTTCTTTCGTTATGATATTGTTTGGCATTCTCATCTAGCCTCCTCCTACAAAAGTTACAACTTCCATGGTATCTGCTTCCGTGAGTGTTGTGGTGGAATAGGCAGATTTTGGAAGAATGGCGCCGTTTAATTCCACTGCGATTCGGGTCAGTGTGTAATTACGCGATGTTAAGAATTCCGTGACGGTGACCGGATTCTCGAGTTCTACTTTAGAATCGTTGACTGTGATCTGAATCATGAATGCAATCCTCCTTTCTGAACAATCAAGGTCAATTCTGCAAAAAAAGAAGTCCACAAAGAAATGTACCCGTGGTGGTGCACCCCTTCATGAACTCATAATGCCGGTTCAATCTCAATTGTTCCCTGTATATATTTGTAAAATGTAAATTGCCGGTTTGAATGATTGCATGAAAAAACGGGAGATGCCATAGGCTTCTCCCGCGATCTTAGCTCTTTTGCGTTTGTTCCTACGTTGGCATTATCCAAATCAGGTATGCGGGTCGAAGTTCTGAACTTCCTCTCAGCCTGGCGCACAAGCTCCCCGGATCAATTTACAAGATTCAGTATAAAGACATGTAAAAGGATTGTCAAGAATAGATTAAATAAAAAAGATAATATTAGTAACAGTTCAGCCATAAAGCTCGAGCCGACTGCTTCGCAGTCTTTCTCGCTGCATATGTAGCTAAGGCTCTCTCTCATGGCTGAACTGTTACTAATATTATATATTGCTTGAATCTGAACTTCCTTGATAATTAACTCTCGTTTCTGAGAACAGGGTTAGAAATTTTCAAAAACCTTGATTTTAAGCTAAAAACTGGCTGTATTTCTTACATTTCCCAGGTAAATGTGCTATTGTTATAGAGAGTTAATTAACTCTCTATAGGAGGGCGTATGTAACTGGATTACAAGGTAAAAATACCGGATTCCACGTCCGGAATTTCAAGAAAAACAATCAAGGGTGTTACTTATATTTACTATTCCTATGGCCGAAGATACGACCCTGGCAAAAAATACACGGTGCCGATCAACACAACCATAGGTAAATGCACGGATGGTAATTCGGATATGATGTATCCGAATACAAATTTCCTGAAATATTTTCCGGACACGGAGCTTCCGGAAATAAAAGATACTGCCTGCCGCAGTGGCTGCCTTCGGATCGGGGCATTCCTTGTACTGCGTCGTATCATTGCTGAATATCATCTGGATGAGATCATCGGCAGACTGATCGGCCGTGACAGCGGTTTGTTTCTGGATCTGATTGCCTATTCGATCATAGCAGAAAATAATGCCGGACAGTATTATCCGGATTACGCGTATAATCATCCTCTTTTTACAAAAGGAATGAAAATATACAGCGATTCAAAGGTCTCTGATTTTATTAACAGTATCACAAGAGACCAGAGTATCGCTTTTCAAAACGAGTGGAACCAGTCCCGTGATCACAGAGAAAAGATCTATATTTCCTATGATTCAACCAATAAGAATTGCCAGGCCGGAGACATCGATTTTGTAGAATACGGCCATGCAAAAGATGACAAGGGTCTGCCGGTGCTCAACTATTCTATTGCTTATGACCACAATAATTCAGAGCCGCTTTTTTATGAGGAATATCCCGGAAGCATCGTCGATATCTCACAGCTTCAGCTGATGCTGGAAAAAGCAAACGGATACGGCTACAAACATGTCGGATTCATACTTGACAGAGGATATTTCAGCAAAGAAAATATTCGATACATGGACAAATGTGGTTATGAGTTCGTGATCATGATGAAAGGCATGAAGGAACTTGTAAAAAGCCTGGTTCTTGAAGTAAAAGGGACTTTCGAAGAGAACCGTGCCTATAGCATCCGTGATTATAAAGTCAGCGGCATTACCGTAAAAAGACAGCTATACCCATCCGATGGAAAAGAACGGTATTGTTATGAGGATGCCTTGGAAGAAATCACAACAATGTCATCGCATAAACGTATGGTGTTTGTTATTGATGAGTACCCATATTTGGCAAAGGCTGAGAAATCATTTTCATCACGCCTTCAGCATATTATTGACCATCAGTGGCAGGACGGACAGCTATATTTGATTCTGTGTGGTTCATCCAAGAGTTTTATGGAGTATCAGGTGCTGGGGTATGAAAGTCCTCTTTACGGACACCAAACGGCACAGTTTAAGATACAGGCACTGCCTTACCGTGAGATTACAGCATGTTATCCGGATCTGTCGACAGAGGATCAGGCACTTTTATATGGTGTGACCGGTGGTATTCCTCACTATATCAACAAGCTTGATGTAGAAAAAAATTTAGATGAAGCACTATTGGAAAATTTGTTCAATATCTCCAGTTATCTGTTTGAAGAGCCGGAAAATTTATTAAAACAAGAGTTGCGGGAGCCGGCAATCTATAATTCAGTCATTGCTGCTATTGCTGGCGGTGCCAGTCGTTCAAATGAAATTTCTACAAAAGTAGGACTTGAATCCGGTGTGTGTGCAAAATATTTGAAGGTATTGTTGGATTTGGGCCTTTTGAAGAAAGAAACTCCTATTACAGAAAAGCCTGGAAAGAAAACAGTTTATGGCATTGATGATAATTTCTTCCGTTTCTGGTACCGTTTTGTTCCGAGGAATATGTCTCTAATCAGTGCAGGACGTATGCAGCAGGTTTATGAGCAGGCGGTAAAACGGTATTATCCGGATTATATGGGGCTGGTCTTTGAAAAAATGTGTCGAGAATATCTGCTTCGCTATGCATCCAATCTTCCTGTTTTGTTAAGCAATGTTGGACAGTGGTGGGGAACAGATGCAAAAACCAGAAAAGAAATTCAAATCGATATTGTTGGAACGCCGGTGGAAGGAAATGAGTATCTGATAGGTTCCTGCAAGTATCGAAATGAGAAAACTGGGATCGGGGAATTGGAACTGATTCGCAGATATGCTTCGGTATTTCGCAAGAATGGAACATTTCATTACTATATCTTCTCCAGGGGAGGATTTACACAAGAATTGATAATGGCAGCAACTTGTGGCTTATGCAGACCGTCATGAAGTGCTGTCACTGCTTGAGAATGTATTGGAGATGGACAGGATTCCGGAAGAACCGAGGTTTGCTGTGCAGTTTAAAACAGCGAAAACTGTGCACAAAGGAATTCAATTACAGGTATTGAATTCCAGACTCACCGCGCTTTTGGAGAAAGCGGGAATTATTGCTGTCACAATGAAAGGCAGTGCGGTTGCAAGATTTTACCCGGTTCCGGAATACCGGAAGACAACCGATCTGGATCTGTTTATAGCAAGTGCAAATGATGTCGGGAAGGCAGTCCGGATTCTGAAAGACAATGGTTTCGCATCTTTCGGCAAATGGCATGCGAACCATCATATCGTTCTGGTTTCCGGGAAGAATGAAGTGGTAGAGCTTCACACAACGTGGGCGGAAGCTTTTAAGGAAAAGCATTTGAATCAATATCTGGAAAGGTGTCAGAAAGAAAGTGTTCAGCACGTCCACCTTGTAGAATGGCAGGGATTACAGATGTATGCATATGAGACGGCATGGCAGGGATTTTATCTGCTGATCCATATGCTGCAGCATTTTGTCGGGAGTGGATTTGGGCTTCGCAATCTCTGTGACTGGGTTGTCTTGTGGGAAAACTGTGATGAGGAAAAAGCGCGGAGAGATTTCTGGGAAATGGCCTGCGAGAGCGGTACGGCAGAATTTGCAAAAGCGATAACGGCTATATGCGTGAGATATCTTGGATTGAATCCAAAGAAGAGTCCGGTTCCGGCGGAGCATCCGGCAGAGCAGGACGTGACGGACGCATTGCTGAGAGACATCTTGGATGCAGGAGAATTCGGCTACAGTGAAGCAGAACGTATGGTAGGCATGGAAGGAAATTCGCTGGCGGCTTATGTGAGAGAATTCCATCATCAGATGCATATTAATTTCCCAAAGGCGGGGAGAATAGCAGTCTTCTGGCCGGTTCTGTGGGTTGCTACACTGGTGCGTTTCCTGAGAAATAATAAGAAACTGAATCGTGCACCTGTCTCTGCGATCATGAAGAAAGCAGGAGAGCGAGGGACGTTGGTGAAACGCCTTACATCATACGAAGAGTAGTAATGAAGTCAAGTATCAATTCTCACCATACCCTTGGACTTGGGCATTTATTCTGATATAATGGTAATGCATAGCTGGATGGTTGAGTGTGTGGATAAGAATGGATTCCGATGCATTCGTCATAGTAGAGGAAGGAAGGTGATTGTTATCAATTCCGATATTATTCCAAACAATCTTTTTGTGTTAAAGCATAAAGATTTGGATGTGGGCATGGTACGAATTAATTTGAATTCGGGAGAAATAGAGCAGGTACTGGCAATCTATTTACCGGAAGAATTACCTGTTGGGTGCAGTGCGGATAATCACAATAGTATTGTAACCTGGTGGAGATCAAGGGCAATTCCAGATTCCAGAAGAGGGATTCAACAGGTGTTGAATTATCTGAAGGAACAATCCAGTCTGGCTTTGATGTTATCTGGATATGGGCTTAGTCTTACGGATCATTATTGGATGCAGCCTCTGGGAAAAGAGCTTTACTGGAAAAAATTGAATTTTTATGATAATACATTTTCAGACGACCTTGGTTCGCTTCTGACGGATTCTGAGAAAATCGATGTTGATGCTGAGATTTCAAGATTTTCTCCGTCCTCATCGGTTACAGGGGAAATGAAAAAGAAATGGGTTATTAGAGATGGTATCAGATATTTAATAAAAATAAATGCCAATGATTATGGACAGCAATCTGTGAATGAACTGATTGCCAGTCATTTACATGAACGATTAGGATGGAAGAATTATGTGCCTTATCAGATTGAAACAGCAAAAATCGATGAGCAGGAGATTTCCTGTTCGTTGAGTCCGTTGTTTACATCTTCAAAGTTGGAATTCGTGTCAGCGTATCAGTTAGTTAGAAATTATAAGATACCGAATGAAATGTCTTCATATGAAGCTATGATTCATCAGGCAGTTAAGATGGGAATGGACGAGAAGGTAGTACGTGAACAATTGGAATATACGATTCTTATAGACTTTATCTTGACGAATACAGACAGACATTTTAATAATTTTGGATTTTTGTATGATTCAAGAGAGAGAAAGCTTGTTGCAATGGCACCTATATTTGACACTGGAAATGCCTTGTTTTACAATAATGATATTATTCCTACAAAAGATAATTTGTTGAATATCAGAGTGACATCTTTTTGTCAGAAAGAAGTTGATCTGCTTCGATATGTAGAAAATAAGAAGCTTATTGATTTAGATATGTTGGATGGCTTTTCTGTGGAAGTTTGTGAGTTGTTGGAAAAATATACTAATATGCCGTCAGACAGAGCAGAAAAGATTGCACAGACGATTGTTCAAAAAGTAGAGTATTTGAAATTATTTCAGCAAGGAAAGAAAATCTGGAAAAAAGAGAAGTATTGGTAAGGTGGTAATGTGAATAAAATTAACGTTAAGAGAGATGGAAATATTCTTACGATTGGTGATACACCTCAATTAGTAGTTGATTTGGAAAATCAGAAGAATTATATAGCATTTGCAGACAATCAGGTGCCATATCATCAGGAGATTGTGTTTAGCGAAGATATTCTTGCGGGAAAAAGAGAAAATGTATTTCAGACAGCAGTAAATTATTATTATGAACAAGCATGTGAGTTCATTAAAGGAATAAAGATTGCGGAGGAATATAGACCGTTCGTAAATAAGAGTACCAGGGAGTATTAATTATTTTGCTAATCAGTGAATTTCGGTAATCGGCAGATTTTCGCTTGCTTCCACTGAAGGCAGAAGCGGAGGAAGCGAGGGCAGTTGGTGAAATGCCTTACTTCTCCAACTGCCCTAACAGATACCCATCATCTGTAGCTTCATTCTTATTCCCCAGCAGAATCATTTCACCGCTTGTTTCATCTGTTACAGAAAAATAAATTTGATATCTGCCGTGTTTCAGATCTTTCACAGGAAGTTTCACTGTGAAAGATTTTTTTTGCCCGCTGCAGAGCTTTCGAAGATCTGCACCGAATGGAACGCTGATACATTCTCCGGTTTCTGCATTTTTTAGTACAATCGAAGTTAGAAATGGTTTCAGTGTGTTGGCAAATCCGACGTTCTGCAGGGTCAGCGTGAGGGATAAATTCTGTCTTAGTACTCCGGATTGCCTGAGTTTGCAGGATTGGATCAGGTAGCGATATCCGAGATGTTCCTGCACATAGTAGTATCCGTCGCACCCACGAAAAGCATCCTTTTCGGTCCAGAGAGTATTTCTCCATTTATCCAGAACGCGGCTGTCGTAATCGGCATTCAGGTATGAGACATGCATGGCCTGAAGTGCGGACACGGAGGTGTTCAGATTGCTCAGTGTGCTTTGGTAAATGACTTCGCCGCCGTTTGGCACATACCGGCATAAGCGATTCTGGAATTCCAGTTCTTCTGTTCGTGTGCCCTGGTAAGCCGGAGAACCGGCATCGCGTCTTGCGGTCGATCCGTATGTGCCAAGGTCAGATTCGGAACCAAGCATCCCGTCATTGAAAAGACCAAGTCTTCCCATCAGAGAGTCATCTGTTCCAAATGCCGGGAAGTTCGAGGGGACATCATACACATCGTTGATCATTCTCCACTGCGCGGGCGTGCGGACGGAAAGGTAGATGGAAGGTGCGATGACAGCATTTAAGTGGCGGATGAGTGTGCCTACGGAAGCGCCATCCATAAAACGCGAATGATGCATTTCGCCCCAGTTTCCTATGAATATCCCTTGTATGATGTAAATCAGATCCTGATGCTGATTGACCAGTGGACTGATCTGATCCATATGTGTCAGAATCCGATCCAGTGAATCCGGTTCGGTAACCGCTGCGATGCCATCCCAGTCATAAAGAAAACGGAGGATCAGTTTTGGATTGGAAGGGGCTTGTGACCAGGCTTCCAGAATGTCATTGAATTGTGCGAGTCCGGTTTCACTTATTTCGGTTTTACGGTAATTTTTCAGATTGATTTCCAGCAGCGCCAGAGAAGCTGTGTAAGAATCCGTCTGATAAGAAGCATTTGCAGATGTATATTCATCGGACAAGGTATAGCCGATGATGTGGTAAAAGCCCCGGTAAGGATTGGCAAGCGGCTCGCTGCTTTCGGCAAAAGCTTCTGCCATATAAGTGATGCGGTTTGCATAGGAGGTCAACAGATAGGCAATTATGATTCCTAACAAAAGAAAGACCAGTATCCATAATCTGAAAGAAAAAGCATTCATGAATTTCATTGTATGTGCTCCGTTTCCTAAAAGCTTTCTTGCAGCAATTCGAACCGCCGTACGAATAGCTACGTCTTATTTTAAATTTACTCTAACAGACGATAAGAAGGATGTCAAACTCTTGTTCAAACATAAAGATACGCCATGATGATCCGGTGCCTTTCCTTAGGTTTGGGACTGCTGAATACGAAGACGAATGCGCTTCTTTTAAAAGAAATGCGGTCTATGATTCTGAAGAGCCTGTTGGGGAAACAGTATGCGGGATTGAATGGCTACCACAGTGGGGAATTGGTCAATCGCATGTTCTCGGATGTAAATGTTGTCAAAAACGGCATCGTGGAGATCGTGCCGGGGGTGGTCGGCATGGGCGTGAGCTTTCTCGGAGCCGCGGCTATTTTGATCGCCATGGACTGGAGATTTGTGGTGGTGCTGGTTCTGGGAGGAATGCTGGGACTTCTGCTATTGATCCTGTTCAGGAAACCCATGAAGCAAAGGCATAAAGAAGTACAGGAAAAAGAAGGACAGCTGCATGCGATGCTGCAGGAAACTTTGGAGAATCTGCGACTGATCAAGGCGAGTGGCTCTGAAAAGCGGATAGAGTACCAGATGGATGTACGGCAGCAGCATTTTCAGGAAGCACAGATGCGAAAGGGCGCTTTTTCTGTGTATATGAACAACAGTATCAATCTGATTTTCCAGTTTGGGTGGCTGTTTTGTATGCTCTGGGGCGGCTTTGGCATTTACAGGGGAAATCTGACATACGGAATGCTGGCGGCGATCATCCAGCTGGTGGGGCAGATTCAAAAGCCGATCGCAAGTGCCGCAGGAGTAGCCGGTCAGGTCTATGGAACCATCAGTTCCGCGGAGCGATTGAAAGAGATCCTGGAGCTTCCGGAAGAGGAGAATGGTGTTTGTGCAGACGGAAGAGAACTTTACAAAGATTTTTCGGCAATACAGATGCGTAATCTGTGCTTTTCCTATGGAAAAGACAGGCAGCCTGTGCTGGGACAGGTGAATATCCGCATCGGAAAAGGCGATTTTGTTGCTGTGACAGGTATTTCGGGTGGAGGCAAGAGCACACTGTTTCAGCTCCTTTTGGGAATTTATCAGCCAAGTAGTGGGCAGTTGGGCTTCTGCTTTGATAATGGGACAGAGGAGATGCCGTCCCGCAGGATGAGATCGCTCTTTGCTTATGTTCCTCAGGGAAATACACTATTTTCCGGAACACTTCGGGAGAATTTTACCATGTTTACGGATGACGCCACCGATGAAGAGATCCTGCAGGCAGCAAAAGCGGCCTGTATCGAACGGTTGATTGTGAAAAGTGATGCCGGACTGGATACGGTCATTGGAGAACGGGGAATCGGATTGTCGGAAGGTCAGGCTCAGCGTGTAGCCGTGGCGAGGGCTTTGCTTAGCCGGGCACCGATCCTGTTACTGGATGAAAGCACCAGTGCGCTGGACGAAGAGACGGAGGCAAAGCTGCTTGGGAATATTGCGTCGCTGAAGGAGAAGACCTGTTTGATCGTGACGCACAGGAAGGCGGCACTTAAGATTTGCGATTATCGGATCCATATTGAGAATGGCGGAGTAAAGAGAATGGAAATATCGACGTGAGGTTACTGACGTAAAGAACGCCCTGACCACGACTTGCATAATGCTAATGCAAAGGAATACTGGGACGGTAGAAATACTCTGATCTAGCCGAATAGAATCCGTTTGTTTCGTGCAGGCTACACTTGATGATGATGGATAATCCGGCGAAGAAAGGCAGGAAGAAAAGCGGGAATCAAGTGTCCTCTTGAAAACCGCGTCAGCTATTGTTACAATAAGATAACAGTGAATGAAGTGTAGTTTAGGGAAAGGAGCGGACTGATGACGGACAGAGGACTTTTGAAGCTTCCGGTCGGGATAGAAAGCTTTGAAAAAATCCGGACAGAAGGGTTCTACTATGTTGATAAAACGGCGATGATTCGGGACCTGTTGTGCAAATGGGGTGAAGTGAATTTATTTACCAGACCCAGACGATTTGGTAAGTCGCTGGATATGAGCATGCTGAAAGCATTTCTGGAAATCGGATGTGATAAAGCTCTTTTTGAAGGACTTGCCATAGCAGAAGAACAGGAACTTTGCGAGAAATATATGGGGAAATTCCCGGTTGTGTCTATTACGCTTAAAGGGGTGAACGGCGCTGACTATGCATCGGCTCGGTCAGTGGTATGCCCCTGTTGGAAGCGAGGCATTAAGATTTCAATTCCTTACAGAAAGCGAGAGGTTTACCGAAAAAGAGAAAAAACTGTATAATCAGTTGACAACAGTGGATGAGACGAATCAGGAGCTGTTTCTCATGTCTGATTCTGTCCTCATGAGCAGCCTGAGAATACTGTCGGATTTGTTGAATAAGCATTATCAGAGAAAAGTAATCATTTTGATCGATGAGTATGATGTTCCGCTGGCCAAAGCGAATGATCAAGGTTATTATGATCAGATGGTAACGCTGATCCGAAATATGTTCGAACAGGCGCTGAAAACGAATGAAGCATTGTATTTTGCAGTGCTGACAGGTTGCCTTCGGGTGGCGAAGGAAAGTATTTTTACAGGACTGAATAATCCTAAAAATCTTTCCATAACAACAGCCCGGTTTGATGAGTATTTTGGATTTACTGACGATGAAGTAAAAGAAATGTTGAAATACTATGACCTTGAAGAAAAGTATCATGCCATGAAAGAATGGTATGACGGATATCATTTTGGAAATGTTGATGTATACTGTCCCTGGGATGTAATCAGTTACTGTGATGAGCTGACGGATGATCCGAGGATAGAACCCAGGGATTACTGGTCCAATACGAGCAGCAACGACGTTGTCAGGCATTTTATAGAGAAGACAGGAAATGGACTTACTAAAAGTGAAATTGAAGCGCTGGTTGCCGGGAAAACGGTGACGAAGGAGATTTGCGAGCAACTGACGTACAACCAGCTGTATGATTCCATCGAACATATTTGGAGTGTCCTTTTTGCAACGGGATATTTGACACAGCGCGGGAAGCCGGACGGGAACAGAATGCAGCTTGCGATTCCCAATATGGAGATACGGAATATTTTCACCAGTCAGATTATGAATATGTTTCGGAAAGAAGCAGGGCGGGATGGCGAATTATTAAGTGCATTTTGCGATGCACTTCAGACAGGCAACGGCTATGGTGATATTATTGTAAAAATTGAAAGTAAAGAGATTGGGATTGTCATTGAAGTCAAATATGCCGGGAATTCCAGACTTGAAACTGCTTGTCGGGAAGCACTGGCACAGATTGAGAAAGAAAAATATGATACAGAACTGAGAGAAGAGGGATATCATACGATTTATAAATTCGGCATTGCATGTTATAAGAAGAAATGTAAGGTAATGAGTGTAAAAGTACAGAATTAACAGTATAAGCTGTTAATATATACGCTGGTAGGGATGGAATCGGCACAGGACTTCGGGGAAATGATCTATTATGTACTGAAACAGATCCTGACAGATTGTTACTTCATGGTTAGTGGCACTTACGAGAGCACTTCACGAACTGCATTTGATTGTGGATAGAGATTTAAGTAACTGCTTTGATTAGAAATTGTGCAAAAACGCGAGAAAAACATGCAAAATAAATCGATATTTATGCATCTTTTCCGATGGATGCGTGTTATAATACACGTGTAACAAGGAAATACTTAACTGACCTGTATTTGTAAGAGAGTATGAAGAAAGGCCGCTAAGCAATCAGTTCTGTAGGAGGAAAAGATAAATGAATACTTTGAAAGCTGAAAAAAGAGACATGGAAACGAAAGCAAAAAAGCTTAGACGGGAAGGATTTGTTACCGGAAACATTTTTGGAAAAGAAATTGAAGGATCTATACCAGTCAAAATGGAGAAAGCAGAGGTAGATAAGCTCCTTAAGACGAAAAACAAAGGAAGCCAGATCGTCCTGGATGTGGATGGACAGAAGATGCATGTACTGATCAAAGAAGTAGATTACAACACCTTGAAGAAACAGGTGGATGAAGTGGATTTTCAGGCATTGGTAAGTGGAGAGAAAGTTCATTCGGTTGCAGAAGTTGTTCTGTTGAACCACGAGATGGTCATGGAAGGTGTACTGGAACCGGTATTGACTGAAATCGCATATAAGGCAGTTCCGGAAGCACTTGTCGAGAAGGTCGAGATTGACGTGGCAAATATGAAACCGGGTGAGTCTGTGAAAGTGAAAGATCTGCCGATTGCATCGAATAAAGATATTGATCTGATGACGGATCTGGAGATGACAGTGGTCACCGTTCTGGAAGCACACAATGCGGCAGTTGATGATACAGAAGAGGAAACAGTGGAAGAAGCTTAGGCGGAGTTTAAAAGAGAGTTTTAACTGAACTGTGAGAATGCCTTTATTCAAGTATGAGTATGTTTGCTTGGATAAGGGCATTTTTGTATAATGTAAAACATCGATTTTAATAATTGGATGAAACCGTTATAGGCAGTAGACAGAACATTTGGTATAATATTAATATAGCGTCTCGAAAATAACTGGACTGTAAGATAGAAATACTGAATGAATGAAATACAAAACCATATGCAGGAAAGAGAGAAAAAAGATGATTATAGGAACGCATATGTCCATTGCCGGAGGACTGGAGAAGACGGCAAAAAATGTAGTGAAAATGGAAGCAAAGACCATGCAGATTTTCAGCCGGAATCCGAGGGGATCGAATTTTAAAGTGCCGTCGGAGAAAGAAGTATCAGAATTTCAACGAATCCGAAGAGAGAATAACTTTGGACCTGTTCTTGCACATGCTCCGTATACGATGAATCTTGCCAGCCCAAAGCCGGAGGTTTATGAATTCGCATGCACCGTGATCCGCGAGGATGTTGCCAGAATGGATGCACTTGGAATCGAGAATATGGTATTCCATCCGGGAAGCCATACCGGGATCGGAGTGGAGGCCGGTATTCAAAATATTATCGCAGGGCTGAATCAGGCGATTACCGGGAAAGAGAAGATTACAGTGCTTCTGGAGACGATGACCGGAAAGGGGACAGAAATAGGCGATCGATTTGAACATCTGAAAGCAATCAGAGATGGGGTGGATCATCCGGAACGGATCGGAATCTGTCTGGATACCTGCCATGTATTTGCGGCAGGATATGATATCGTGAAGAATCTGGACGGTGTGCTGGAAGAATTCGATAAAGTTCTGGGGCTGGATCTGCTGCGGGCGATTCATCTTAATGACAGTATGACGCCGTTTGAATCGCATAAGGATCGGCATGCAACGATCGGGAACGGTGAGATTGGACTGGAACCTTTGTTGAATGTACTGAGACATCCGGCACTGAAAGATTTGCCTTTCTATCTGGAAACACCGCTGGATGATGCAGGACATAGAGATGAGATAAAAATGTTGAAAGAGATGATATAGAGGGGGACTGCGAACTCATCCCCTCTAGTCACTCTATAACTTGCTCTTTCTCCGATTGCACAGATCAAAAAGCCTCAGCGTAGCCGGACTCTTTTTCCGTAGTTTCGCGACGCAAAAGAATCGGTGCAATAATCTTATGAACCGGTTTTTCCTGCAGGTGTGGACGGCGTTTTTTACGTTCAGTCATCTGATCGACTAAAAGGCTGACAGCCTCACCTGCGATGGTGTTGATCTGCTGGCCGATGGTACTGATTGGCATGACAGCTTCTCTTGAAATCGGAGAATTGTCAAAACCGATGATCAGATAGTCATCCGGCAAGAATCCGTATTTCCGGAACAGAATATTCAGAAGTACATTTGCATGGGTATCATTTGAAATAAAGATACCTTTTTTCATGCCCTGGTACTCTTGCTCAAGTTCTTCGACAATCGAAAACAGTACATCGTAAGTACTTTCGAAGCTGTGTCCCATTTCCCGGACATATGTCTTGTAATTCAACTGTCTCTCTTCGCATAGATCCAGAAATCCCTGTAGTCGCCCGTAGGACGGAACGGACTTTGCAGTTGGGGAATTGATGTGGATCAGTATGTCACATTTGTGCCAGGCAAGCAGGCTGGTGGCCTGATAGCCACCCATGTAGTTGTCGGTGTTTACACTTGAGACAAACTCATCCTCTCTCTCGATGGTTACAACAGGAATCTGAAGGGAAGCGAGTTCCCGTGAGGGAATAGTATGGCTCATGATAATCAGACCTTCGATCTTGTATGCCATCAGTTCCTGAATATAGCAGCGTTCTGTCTCTTCGTGTTCGTTCCCGATAAACACAAGGAATTTGTAACCGAATTTTTCGTATGAAGCGAGTATCTGATTCAACATTTCAGAATAATAGTGGTGGTATAGATCCGGTACGATCACGCCGATGAATTCTGTCTTGCCGTTCGCGAGAATTCGGGCTACTTTATTCTCTTTATAATTCAGTTTCTCCAGCGCATCGGCGATAATCTGCTGATTTTCCAGAGTGAGCGAATCCGGATTATTGAAATAACGGGAAATCGTTGTTTTGGAAAAATGGGTATATTCCGCAATGTCACTGAAGGTTACGTTTTTCTTGGTTCCCATAACCTCCTCCTTTTCTCCTCTCTTGAGGGTACTGAGATCACGCTTTTGAATACGAAAGCGGAGATTCAGGTAGCACTGGAGAAGATGGGAGCGGCTTTTGAAGAGAAATCCGGAGTTCATGTGGAGGTTATGCCGGTAACGGACGGAGATTCACCCTATACGAAGATGGTCAGCCTTTATAACTCAGGAAATCCGCCTACACTGGCGATCCTGGATACCACAGATGTGATTGCGCTTGCTGAGGAGAAAGCGGCGGATCTGACAGAAGAACCGTGGACTGCGGAAGCGGAAGAGTATTTGACAAGGATTAACGGAAAAGTATACAGCTTCCCACTTTGTATTGAAGGAAGAGGTCTGATCTACAATAAGAAAGTGATTGAAGGTGCATTGGGAGAAGAATTCGATCCGAAATCCGTTACCACTCTGGATGAGTTTGTTGGATTGCTCGACAGACTGGTGGATGCGGGAATCGAAAAGCCTGTTTCCCTTGCAAAGGAAGACTGGTCACTGGGGGCACACCATCTCCAGTACATATATGAGACCTATGACGGCACTTCTGAGGGTGCGGCGAAGATAATTGAAGAATTGAAAAACGGAGATTTGAAAGTTGAATCTTACGATCGCGTTTATGAATTACTGGATATGTTCGATGTCCTGAAGAAATATAACGTGGCAAAGGGTGATCCGCTGGGAGCAGACTACGATGAGATGGCAATTGACCTGGCAGACGGAAAAACGGCTTTCTGGTTCAACGGAAACTGGGCTTGGCCGAATCTTGAGGAAGCCGGAGCGGAAACTGAGGATGAATATGGTTTCCTCCCGTATTTTATGAACAATGATCCGGACGATTTCGTGAACTGCAGGATTCAGGCTTCTCCGTCCAAACAGGTGATGAATGATCACTGGTCTATTCTGGGATCTGCAATGCAGAAATATCTCGCGGGCCGCAGTGACAGGGAAGAACTGATTGAGTCAATTCAAGATTACTGGGATGAACAGGAATAAGAAAGGGATGGAGTTATGGAATCAAATAATAAAGGAAAAGATTTCTGTATGTTTGCGTTACCGGGGCTGTTTTGCTTCGTGGCAGTTGTGATTGTTCCGTTTGTATATGGTGTTTACCTTACGCTGACAGACTGGAATGGTGTATCAAAGGTTAAAAATTTTGTGGGGCTTAAGAATTTCGCAGGAGTGATGAGAGACGGTCAGTTCTGGACATCCCTGCTTCTGACCTTCAAATATGTGATTGTGGTGGTATTGCTGGTAAATGTACTCGCCTTTGGAATCGCGTATCTTTTGACCAGAGGAATGAAAGGTCAGAATTTCTTCCGGGCCGGATTCTTTACGCCAAACCTGATCGGAGGTATCGTACTTGGTTATATCTGGCAGTTTGTATTTTCCAGAGTATTCGTAAGTATTGGGGAGACGACCGGATGGAAATTGTTCGAGGTGTCATGGCTGTCAGATCCGGACAAGGCGTTTGCGGCGTTGGTGCTGGTGTCTGTTTGGCAGCTTTCTGGATATATGATCCTGATCTATGTGGCAGGATTTATGGGACTCAGTGAGGACGTGATGGAAGCGGCACAGATTGATGGAGCTTCCGGATTTGTGAAATTAAAAAGTATTATCATGCCACTTATGATGTCATCGGTTACGATTTGCCTGTTCCTGACATTATCACGTGCATTTATGGTTTACGATGTGAACCTGTCATTGACAGCAGGCGCGCCTTACGGAACAACAGAGATGGCGGCAATGCACGTGTATGAGAAGGCATTTACATCCAGACAGTTTGGTGTAGGTCAGGCGGAAGCGTTGATATTATTTGTGATTGTGGCTTGTATCAGTGGAATTCAGGTATACCTGACGAAGAAGCAGGAGGTAGAAGCATAATGAAGCAGACAAAAGTTGGAGGAAATAAGAAAAAAGCAGCAGATATGCTTGCGATGCTGGGACTTATCATTATTTTTGCAGCGTACATGTTCCCGTTTTTGATGGTAGTGATCAACTCTCTGAAACAGAAGAGAGACATTATCAAGAGCCCGTTTTCATGGTTGTTTACAATCAAAGGCCTGTCATTTGACAATTTTGTAAAAGCATTTACACAGATGGATTTCTTGAACGCATTCAAGAATTCGCTGATCGTGACGGTTTCGGCAACTCTGCTTGTGACGCTGTTTGCGGCAATGCTTGCGTATTATATCGTTCGAAATAACAATGTGATCTCAAAAATTACATTTGCCCTGATGGTGGCTTCCATGATCATTCCGTTCCAGGCACTTATGATTCCGTTGGTTAGTATTTACGGAGGCACACTGAATATTCTGAATCACCGGGCAACCTTGATCTTCCTGCATACAGGATTTTCAATGGCGATGTCAGTATTCATGTTCCACGGATTTATCAAAGGAAATATTCCGATTGCACTGGAAGAAGCGGCTTACATTGACGGATGTACACATTCACAGACCTTCTTTAAGGTCGTACTCCCGCTTCTTAAGCCGATTATTTCCACGATGGTCATCCTGAATTCTATGGCTTTCTGGAATGACTTCCTGCTGCCGTCGCTGGTTCTGACAGATAAGAAGCTGTTGACGCTGCCGCTTTCAACGTACAGTTTTTACGGAACCTATTCTGCGGATTATGGTACAATTATGGCAGGACTGCTGCTTTGTGTGATCCCGATTCTGGTCCTTTATATTATCCTTCAGAAACAGATTATCGGCGGAGTGGTAGCAGGTGCAGTAAAATAAAAGGATGGCTTGAATATGATGAGAAATGTATTGCATTTAAAAGCTCCGGGAAACTGGATCAACGATCCGAACGGATTTATATATTACAAAGGAAAATACCATTTGTTCTATCAGCATTTCCCGTATGCTCCTGTGTGGGGAACCATGCACTGGGGGCATGCGGTGAGTGAAGACCTCGTCCATTGGGAACATCAGGGCATTGCGTTGTTCCCGACGAAAGAATACGATCAGAATGGTGTGTTCTCCGGCAGTGCGCTGGAAGTGGATGGAAAGCTGTATTTGTACTATTCTGCTGTAAAATATCTGGAAGCGGAAAGTGAAAATATCCATATGGCAAAGAACGGAAAATTTGAGACCAGCCAGGCGCTGGTGATTTCTGAGGATGCAGTGCATTTTGATAACTGGAAAGAAAAAATGCAGATCATACCTGTAAACCATGATGATGCACAGGCACACGCCGTACATACGAGAGATCCGAAGGTATGGAAAGAAGGAGACACGTATTATATGGCGCTCGGAAGTACCTTCAGGGAAGAGACTGGTAGGCTTGTGATCTATACCAGTAAGGACGGGATACACTGGGATTTTGCGAATCAGATGCTGGATGGCAGATTCGGAAAGATCCTGGAATGCCCGGATATTTTCAGAGTGGGAGATGACTGGGTGTTTGAAGGTTCGGCGATGTATATCGGAGATCCGGAAGAAGGGTATGAAAGTCACGCAATCTGTGCCCCGGCTGTATTTGAGCCGGGGAAATGTGAACTGTCCATTTCGGGAGAGTGCAAGTATATGGATTATGGAATGGATCTCTATGCACCGCAGACCAATCTGGATAAAGATGGCCGGAGAGTGATGATAGGATGGATGCGTATGCCACAGGCAGTGAAAGAAAAAAACGGTATGGAGTGGAATGGGATGATGTGTCAGCCAAGAGTCATAGATGTGGAAAACGGACATATCTTTTTCCGGGTTCATCCGGAAGTAAGAGCATATTTTAATCAAGAAACACCGATTCCGGAGAAATTGGATTATTCTCGTCCTTTCTGTCTGAAAATGAATCTGGAGGAGGGAGAAATCCTGAATATCGGAGGGTACCGTATCTGGATGGAAAATGGTGCGGTACATACAGACAGAAGCATTGTTTTTGCAGGAATGAAAAGCTGTTCGCTGATTGGCAAAAGTCCGGATGTATCCGGAAGGTGTGAACTTGAGATTTTCGTTGATAAAAATCTGATTGAAATCTTTATAAATGACGGAGAATTTGTGATCAGCCATGTTGTATATGGATTGGGAGAATGTATGGAACTGTCCTGCAGTTCCGGGAAAAAAATTCTGTTTTTGCGGCATGGCGGGGATGAAGAGATGTAAGTTGTTTTTCACACAGTAGCCGGTATTTACTGCGGGCTACGTGCCGGGAGCGTACATGAGCCACGATGTAAAAGGGGCAGCAAAAAATATACGGATTCGTTGTTGCAAGATGAAATGTCAGGGTGCTATAATACCTGCGGAGATAGTATTCCAAGGAAGCTATACTCTGTCTGATTCACTGTGATTTTCATGCCGAAATGATTTGGGAAAGGAAGTTGAAGATGACAGTAGAAATGCTTAAAGGGAAGATACATCGTGCGACTGTTAAGCAGGCTGAACTGGATTATGTGGGAAGTATCACAGTAGATGAAGATCTGTTGGATGCAGCCAGTGGAGCGTGTAGAGAAGGATGTCCTGGCGGCGATGGCTGTCTACATCGGTAAAACGAGACTGATCGATAATTTCAGTTACGAGGTGTAGGCGATGGAAAAAATAATGAAAAAAATCGGGAGAATCAGTTCATTTCTTACGAGATACATCGGAGTGATCATTATTATTTTTTCTATAATAGCCTTCTGTTGGCGTGACGGATTTGCATGGACGACAAATTATACATCCATGTTCCTCGGGATTGCCATGTTCGGAATGGGACTTACAATAAAAATGGGAGATTTTCAGGTCGTATTTTCCAGACCGAAAGAAATACTCATCGGATGTCTGGCACAGTATACGGTCATGCCGTTCCTGGCGTGGATCCTTGCAGTTGTGTTGAAATTACCGGAAGATCTGGCGCTGGGAGTGATTCTGGTGGGATGCTGTCCGGGCGGGACTGCGAGTAATGTGATTACATATATTACAGGAGGGGATGTGGCATTGTCGGTTGGAATGACGATTGTATCGACACTTGTTGCACCGCTTGCAACACCATCTTTAGTGTACGTGCTTGCCGGCGCATGGGTAGAGGTCTCCTTCATTGCAATGGTCCTTTCGGTTGTGAAGGTGATTCTGGTTCCGGTTCTTCTCGGAATCCTGATCAGAAGTATTCTGGGAAAACAGATTCAGAAGATATCTGAGCTTCTGCCCCTGATATCGGTGGTATCGATTGTGATGATCATTTCCGGAATTGTTGCGGTGAACGCAGATAAGATTATCAGCTGCGGCATGCTGGTTCTGGGAGTTGTAATCCTGCATAATCTGTGCGGAATGGGAATCGGATTGGCAACAGCTAAGCTCCTGAAGGTACCGTATGATAAAGTGACTGCGATTGCCATCGAAGTGGGGATGCAGAACAGCGGACTTGCGATTTCACTTGCGACAGCCAATTTTGCGGCGAACCCGCTTGCAACCTTGCCGGGAGCGATCTTCAGTGTATGGCATAATATATCCGGTTCTGTTTTTGCGGGAATACGCCGAAGAGGAGAAAGACAGGAAACCAATACGAATGTACAGGAAGAGAAAATGAAATGTGCATAGACGAATAAATAGAAAATACCAGGAAACGTTTGAAACATCCTGGTATTTTTTATGAACATTCCGATTATCAGTCAATAGAAGTGTCTGGTCCCGGTTCCGTAACCGTTCCCGAGAGCATGCGGACCGGGCTGGATTTGTCGATATCCTCGGCGATTTTCTGGGCTTTCAGAAGAATATCCGTTATTTCGGTTTCTTCTTCGGCCTCTTCCGGTACAAAGCAGCGTGCACTTTCGTCCGGAAACAGATGATTTTTAAGCTTAAATGCCATGAGAAAGGCTTCAAGTTCCTGCTGAAGAGCATCCTTGTAGAATTCAAAGTAGAATTTGATTTCCGTTTTTTCAAAATTCGTGCAAATGCATCCGCACTGATTGCCATGGGTGCGGCTCTGACGCCGGAAATATTCCGGATCCCCTGTTACCATATAGAAAATCTGAACCAGAAGGTTCTCTTCAATATCACTTTCATATGTAAACCAGTGCTTACTCAGCGTGTCCTTCTGCAGTGACTCTTCATCAATGTCGTATTTTTTTAATAATTTCTGATAAAGCTTGATTGCGGATTCCCGTTCTCCGCCTTCTCCGCGCTCGGCAAGAGCTTTGATTTTTAAGAGTTTGGCTTCTAATTTGTTCTCATCCACTGAAATAGTTCCCCTTATTATTTTGTCGCTGCTGCCATTATACCACAAGATGGTAACAATGTGGTTTGTGATTTGCTAAAATATTAAGTTTTATATAAAATCATCACTGGAATACACCCATTTATTGTTCTTAAATTATAGGAACCCCAGTAAATACGGCATTTGTTGATTCACGTGGGACGCAGTATATGAAACTGAAATCAGTGCGAAAATGCGAAGTTGTCCAAGATTTGTCCAAGATTGGAAAGTTAATGACGAGAAACGAACACCCCCGGTGCCAAAAAATCGAAAATTCTGATCAGACAGTAGACCGGCGTACAACCTCTCCTGGGGAGTTTTGAATTGTTACGCGTGCGAGTGATTTGGAGTGGTCACGGCATTCTAGTAATAAAAGAAAAGTGAAATAGATTCCACCAGTTATTATGGCTGGTGGATTTGTTTAATCAGTCCGATTTCTGTATCTGGATCAGATAAATCTATTTTCGAATTGCGATAGCAACATTGCAAATTATCTAAAAAGTTTTCAACTGCAAAGTGTACAAAGTTTTCAATATTCGGGAAAAAATTCCAAAAAGCAACTGGACTTAATACTATGTCATAATCATTTGAACTTATTTCAACGAATGTGTATTGGTCCACTTTTACGCAATCGTCGGGTAAAATTTCATAATCTTTCTGAAATTCTTCCGATGAAGCGCACCAAAACGCCTCTGTTGTGTTGCTTCCGGGAGCCACGTTAACAAATTTAATATGTATACCGATAGTTTCCAGATATGCAAAACAACATCCCATTGAATTAGTATAGGATTTTTTGCATGCGCTCTTATATTCGGCCTCTGTCTTATAATCACTTTCACAAAGCAAATAAGCTTCACTTACTCCTAAGTATTTAGAGAACGCTTTAGCGGCGGTTACAGTCATCGGTTTTTTGCCATTGGCAATATTGCTAATATACTGCATTGTGAAATTAACTTTCGCTGAAAGTTCTTTTAGAGTCATTTCTTTAGCTTTTATACACTCTTTTAACCTTTGTCCGCATTTTTTGTTTAACTCCATAAAATTCACTCCTTTAAATAAGTTGTTAAATTAATCTGTATTTGGATAGCATGAGTTATATTTGATTGCATATCGCTGTATTCGTTAGTAACAATTTTTAATATAATTCATCAATATTAAACTTAAACATCATATTAATTTATGTTGAATGAATTATAACAAAAGTTTAAAATATAGTCAAGAGTTACTCAATCAACACAGATAAAGAAAGGAAAGAAGTTAACATGACAGAAAGAAAAAATATTTCAATGGTAAGCGAAAAACGTTTGATTGATGCCAATGAGGTGTGTATGTATTTGAGTCTTGGTAGAAATCGCGGTGTAGAATTTGCGAGGTCTATTGGAGCCGAGAGAAAAATCGGAAGGCGTAGCTTGTATGATAAGGTTGTGATAGATCGTTATCTTGATAAGCAGGCGATGGAGGTGTAGGGTCGTGAAAAAAAATAAGCATAACCAAGTACATACAGATCAGAACGGCAATTCTGAATTTGTAATAGCTGGACTGCTGCCCCTTGGAAAAGAGAATGCGATTTCTACAGAGGACTTAGTAAAGCTCACCGGGTGCAGCTCGGCTAGGGAGCTTCAGCAGTATATAGCACAGGAGCGAAAAGCCGGAGCATTAATATGTTCATCCACCACGGGAGGGTATTTCTTTCCGGAGACCAGAAGGGAAATAGCGGAGTTCCGCAGATCATTGAAGAGCAGGGCAGAAAATACATTGGTAGCCATAGAGAGTGCAGAGAAAGCACTGAACTCTCCAGAGTGGCAGCAGGACGGAAAGGACAGCGAGGAAATAAATAGATGAATGACACATTGAAAGAAGCAGCACTTCAATATGCTGATATGGGTTTTGCGGTTTTTCCAATTATTCCTCCAAGATTTGGAGGAAAATCACCTGGAAAAAGACCATACATAGCAGAATGGCAGCGTGATGCATCCACCGAAAAAGAAAAGGTTTCCCAATGGTGGAGTAAATATCCGGATGCGAATATTGGAATCGCGACAGGAAAGAAATCTGGAGGACTTGTAATACTCGACTTTGATAAGAAAGAAGAAAAAGGGATAGATGCAACTGAATTTCTGAGGGATTGGGAGCGCGATCATGGAGAGCTTCCGGATACTTGGAGAGTTATTTCTTCTCATGGAGGGTATCATTATTACTACAGAGATAATGCTTCACATGGATGTAGGGCGGGATTGTACCCGGGCGTCGATATTCGAGGTGATGGGGGCTATATTGTCGCGCCGCCCAGTATTCTTGAGAATGGACGAGAATATGAGTGGGAGCAAGGACCTGGAGATGGAATCGAGATTGCGAAAGTGAACGATAAAGTATTGGAGTTTCTTTCTGGTCCGAAGAAAGAAGATGATAGCGCGCAAGGGTTTAAAATGCCGGAGCAGATTCCGGAAGGTCAGCGTACCCAATGGTTGGTAAAAATGGTATGCAGTATGCAAGCAAAAGGTGCTTCAGATGGAGCTATAAGTGTAGCAGTCAAAGCGGAAAATGAAGCAAAGTGTGTACCGCCACTTTCTGATGAAGAACTGGAAAAAGAGGTATTCCCTGCTCTTAAAAGGTATGAAAAAGGAACAGATCCATATATTGCAGTTTCCGATCAGGGACGTTTTCGACAGCAGAAGAATCACAGCCTTGAAATGGTTACAATGGAACTTGCGGAAGAAAAGGAACCCGACTGGCTTATTACGGATTATATGCCGAGGTATCAGATCACGTCACTTGCTGGAGACGGCGGAAGTGGAAAAACTACAGTATGGTGTTCGATCGCGGCAGCAGTCAGCAGCGGAAACAGATCTTTTTTGCTTGATGGGATGGTGCCTTCCGATTTCGCAAAATGTAATCCGGAAAAAGTAATGTTTTTCTCTGCGGAGGATTCTTTTGAATATACGCTCAAACGGCGTCTTAGAGAAAACGGAGCGAATTTAAGCAATATTTTGTCAATAGACATCGCAGATGAACGATTTCAGGATATTAAGTTTAATAGTTACTTTCTGGAACAGCTTCTAGAAAAATACCGGCCAGCGTTGTGTATATTCGATCCAATTCAAGCGTTTGTCCCTCCGGATATTCGAATGGGCGATAGAAACGCCATGAGAAGCTGTCTTGCCCCTTTGATTGGATACGGTGAAAAGTATGGGACAACATTCCTGATTGTAGAACATGCGAATAAACAATCAGGTGTTTGGGGGAGAAAACGAATTGCCGATAGTGCAGATATTTGGGACATAAGCCGATCGGTAATTATGGCAGGAGAGACCAACGAACCGGGGGTCAGGTATTTATCACATGAAAAGTCCAATTATGGGCCTACAGCCAGCACGGTTTTGTACAGTATCGAAGAGGAGGTTATTAAGTTCAAAGGATATACCACAAAGAAAGACAAGGATTTTGTATCTGAAGCATGTTATAACACACGTCAAGCTCCTGCCAAAGCGGGAGCAAGAGAGTTGATATTGGGCTTCCTGATGGATGGCGAGAAAGAAGTTGCAGATCTGGATGAGCTGGCCAATATTGAGGGGATAAGTAAGAATGCCATGAGAGACGCCAAGGCAGAGCTTAAGAAAGAGGGAAAGACGAAAACATGGTGCGTTGGATACGGCAAAGAAAAGAAGTGGTTTATTCGTTTAGTTGAGGATTCTTCTATACACAGTGAAAAAACCAACAAATAAATGAAAAATCCAGTATTTATAAGGGTTTCATTTATTTGAGGGTAATCCGCAAGTAAAGGAAAGTAAGAGTTATTTACTTGCGGATGCCCACAAGTAAAGCGAGCCTTGTAAAATCAATGGTTTGCGCTTTATTTGCGGGTTTCGTCACTGTATATAGGAACATCAACAAATAAGAAAGGAACAAAAAATAATGAAAGTTAATATACTGGTAGATTTTAAGGAAAATGGCATTGATAAAAACGAAGTACATATTGTGTGGTTTGCTGAAAATGAGACTGCTGCCGCCGCGGCGTTATTGGAGTCTCTTGCGTGTAAAGGGTATGATGTGCAGTCTATGATTGCTGTGGACGGAGATTATACACTTGCTGAGCTGCATGGCATGGCAAATTATGGAGTTGGCTTTGAACTGAATAAGTGCCGGCTGCTGTATATGTCACATGAATGTATGGAATATATTGACAGAGTTAAGCGTGATCCGGAAGAATCGAGAAAGCTTCAGAAGGAAATCGGGCGAAGAAAAGAAAGCCGGAAGGGGCAGCAGTCCTGATTAGTGTTCACGTAATGTATGCAATAACTCGATTAATGTATACAATAACTCGATTAATGCATACAAAAAAAAAGAACCCGCCACAATTGGTCGAGCCCTTCCCTAAATACCTGATAAATTTATTATATGGGAGGGTTCGAACCATGTCAAGAAATGCTGATTCAAAACGTAGCGGACCCGGGTTGAAGCCCGAGGGAACCACGGAAAATGTAACAAATGAGCAGTTGGTTGCGCTGATCAGAGCGGGAGAAAATGAAGCCGATAATATGCTGAAGCTATGGAACCAGAACAAAGGCTTTGTGTTCAAGATGGCAAAGAGGTATTCCGGATATGCTGAAATGGACGATCTGATGCAGGAGGGATACCTGGGACTATGCGAAGCGGTAAGATATTACGATGCTGAAAAGGGCGTTCCATTTATTAATTATGCGGCACTCTGGATCAGGCAAGTGATGCAAAGATACATTGATAATTCCGGTAATGTGGTTCGTATTCCAGCTCATATAGGTGCTCTGGTAAGGAAATACAAGAAGTTGAAGAGCGAATACATTAAATACTATGGAATGGAACCGACAGACCGCGAAATGAGCGCATTTTTAGGCGTGAGCGAAGAGAAACTTGAGGACGTAAAGAAAAGTGCCAGAATGGGGCGAATTCGAAGCTTGAGCGAGCCACTGGGAGAAGAAGAAGATTATACACTTGCAGACGCGGTGGCGTCTCCTGAGAACTTGGAGGAAAATCTGGCCAGAAAGATTGACCGGGAACGCATGATCCAGAGTGTCTGGATAGAAGTAGGACGTCTCCCGGAGAATCAAGCAGCGTTGCTTAGGTGGAGATTTTGGGAAGGAAAGACGCTTAAGGAAACAGGAGAACGGATGGGAGTATCCATTGAAGCCGCGCGACAACTTCAGAACAAAGCTATGAGGGCGCTTAGATTGCCGAAGAGGTGCGTAAGGTTTCGGGCATATCATGAGGAATATCTTGCGCCTGCTGCCGTGCATCATGTAGGTGTAAGACGATTCCAGGAAACATGGACAAGCGAAGTAGAAAGAGAAGTACTTGGATGGTAGGGGAGTGGACCCTCGATACCCATGCGGCGCGCCCTGCCGTCCAGCGCCAATTTACACACATAGGTATTTCCGAAACGTTTGGAGGTGTTATGGACACTCGGAAATACTCGGATATGCTGAGAAATGTCAAGGTATTCGGACATTTTGGACACCCTAAAAAGATGTTGAGAATTGTCAAGGTGTGTGCGACGTCGCACAGAGGATGGTGATACATGAACGACCATAATTTAATACCGAACAGCGAGCGAAGCCCGGAGGAACTACGGGAAATGGGAAGGAAAGGCGGTATAAAGAGCGGGGAGAGCAGGAGAAAGACCAGGGATCAGTTGAAGATGGCCAAGCTCTGGTTGGAAGTATTTAACGAGCTGGAAAGCAAGGACAAAGCCCGAGCGAAGCAAGTACATAAAGGGTTGATGAAAGGGTTTATGTAATACTATACAAAGATTTTGAAGATGGCAGCAGGACATTGATTCCCTGATTGGAATATGATAAAATCTCGGCATGGGAAACCAGAGCGAGGCGGCTTACCCTTCTTTACGGAGGGAACACCCTCCGGACGAAAGAAAGGAGGGCGATAACATGGTTACATATTCTGATCTGATTCAGTTTTGTATACTCTTGGTTGCCCTTGTAGGTCTGTGTTATCAGATTTTCAAGGGGACACGAAAATAGCCGCCACTACTGCCAATAGTGACGGCTGATGTCATAGAACATTAGCTAAATTATTCGAGGTAAGCCGCTTCCGGTTTCCCTTTTTGTGTCTTTACTATAACATATCTGGCAGCAGTACGCAAGGACTGGGCGACAAAAGGCGCTGAGTATATTAATTTTGAGAATACTGCGTATTTGCGTCACGTTCCATGCGCTCATCTATCGCTATTTTAATATATCCATTTACTGTTTTGCCTGCTGCCGTGGCGGCTGTTTTAATCTCTTCATATTTTTCCTTTTGTACGTCCAGCGGGATACGTTTTAGTTTGTCTTTTGCGTATTTGATATTATATTCGGTTTTTCTTTCACTATTACTCATTGTTGGATCTCCTTTCTGGATGATAAATTGGCGCCCTGAATTAAAGTGTTCCTTCTCCACCTTACAATGAAATTATATCACATTTCAACAACTACGTACATAGTAAAAGTACCCAAAAATTAACGAGATACTACGTACATAATTTGTGGGTTATGTCAATAGACAAAATACCACGTACATAGTATAATATAATCAAAGATAAGGAACGGGACAGCCGGAAGAAGCGGTGAAAGGCCGTGAATGCCGAAAGCGTCCGATACTCGGAACCATATCCCTTTGAGCCTGGCGGGCAATAGGAACGAAGATGATCCGAGGGCAGTCCGATCCGATATCTAAATTATTGAAAGGTGGCATACATGATGAAGAAATTCGATTTAAGAAGAATCATGCTGAAGGCGTGGGAGCTCTTCCACAAGTTCACTGATCTGAGCTTTGCGGAATGCCTGCATAGAGCATGGTTAAGTGCAAAAGCAGCAGAGATTAATGAAAAGCGTATTCTGGCGGCAAAGATGGCAGCAGGCGTTACAGAGAAAACAGCTACATGGAGCGATTGGAAGAAAGCCGGCTATGAAGTGATCCACGGATCAAAAGCATTGTTTGGTTGTAATCTGATCTGGGGGAGTAAGGGAGATGGCGCAACATATAAAGCCCGGTTCTTCGGAGAATCCCAGGTACAGGCAATCGCATAAAAGGGGGATATTCCATGCGGTACCGGATTGAATATTCTGGAAACAGGAAAAGCACACTTGTGGATGGCAGGGCGGCCTTGATTAAGCAACTGAAAATGGCAATAGGCGTGATTGACATTCGGAAGGTTTATAAAAATGGGGTTTCTGATTCTGTTATGGAGAGATACCGAGATTATATCCCAAGAAACGGTCAGGACCTATAAGAAAAGCCCTTACAAGACCGGTCCTCTTGTAGGGGCGCGTAACCCAAACACAACTAGAAAGGGTTAAGCAGATTATAACATGACTGCTGCCCTTTCGCAAGAAGAAAGGACGTATAAATCATTGGCCTACAGATTTATAAACGAAGAACTTAGAATAGCATCATGTAGAAAGGCGTGGATACCTGAGTGGGTAATTGCACTTGGAAAAGCGGAAGATGTAGTTTCTTACTACTGCCACAATCAAGATTTGATTATCCTAAACATAGATAATGTAAATTATGAATTAAATTATAAAATTGTTAAGTGGTATTTGATGGTTAGTGACGAACAAAGAAAAGAATTTGCTGATTATGTGAAAACTATTCGCTTTGAAACCTATGTTTTTTTAAAACACCTAAATTATGTGCTGAGGATACGTCGGAAATTGAATAAAAAAACAGAAGCGGCCAGGTAATGATAACGTGGAGGTAAAGCGATATGAGACAGAACGAAATGCATAATCAAAGATGTGTAGTAGAATTTGCTGTTGAAGTAAAAGATGGTGTTGTTAACCGGATAGGTATATCATCCATTCCGAAGCCCAAGACGAATTTCAAAGGTGGGAGTGTGAAATGGTTTGATGATAGGAAACTGATTCGGGGAGGTGATGTGGCTTATTAAAAACGATACCGCATGAAATAGCCGAAAAAAGTAACTGATAATAAGCAAAAACGTTCGAAATTCCTTAGATACCCGGTAAAGCGTCGGCCTTTGCCGGGCGTGCGGTTTTTGGTTTAAGTGAGAATTAATTACGGATATCCCCGGAATGGCGCGCCAACACAGGAACGGGACAGCAGGGAAAGGAGGAATATAAACGCCCCAGAGGTGCGGCAACACCAGAGGGGCAAATAAGCATAACCCAGTACACACAATACGGGGCTATCTTGATTATACAACGGTCGGATAGCTCCTTCAAGCATTAATTGACTGCTGCCGCATGGCAGGGAAGGGAGATACTATGGCAACAGATAACAGAGGGCGTAAGCTGCCAAAGGGAATCAGGCAGAGAAGCAAAGAAGGCTTCGAGGGGCGTTTTACCTACCAGCATAAAACATATACGGTTCACGGGGAAACCGTAACAAAGACGCAGAAAGCCATGACAGAGCTTAAATACAAGCTGGAGCATGGAATCTATGCGGATAAGAAGAAAATCACGCTGAATGACTGGTTTACAACGTGGATGGAGGAGTACAAAAAGAACCAGGTAAAAACGGGGACTTACACAAACTATCAGAATTATTACAACTTCGCGATCAAGGAACGCATGGGAAGCAATCTTATTTCTGATATCAGAGGGGAGCATATTCAAAAGCTGTACAATGATCTGGTAGATAATGAGTACACACTTTCCAGTATAAAATTAGTGAAGGCGATACTTAATGGGTGTTTAAAGCAGGCCATGAGAAACGGACTGATAGAACGAAATCCGGTTCCTTTGGCCACTCTTCCAAGACAGAAGGAAAAGAAAGAAAGGCAAGCTATGACAAAAGAACAGCAGACATTATTTATGGAATATGCAAAAGACAGCTATTTATATAATTTGTTCGCGGTGATGCTTCGCACTGGAATGCGGATTGGGGAAATCACGGGACTGAAATACACGGATATTGACAAGAGAAAGAATGTGATCCATATACAGAGAACCTTGCTTTATATCAACAATGAGGGATATATGGAATGCGATCCCAAGACGAAGACTTCGAACAGAGACATTCCGCTGACTGCTGCCTTGTGTGAACTTCTGGAGAATCAGAGAAAATTCTGGGGATTTAAGGTGGAGCGGATAGACAGATATTTATTCTGTACCGAAAAGGGAGAGCCTTTAGGAAGACAGCGGGTGCAATATGAAATCGATCGGATAACGAAGCAGATCACGGCAGCAGGCCATGACTTCCCGCGTATTACAGCGCATGTGTTCCGGCATACATTTGCTACCAGAGCAATAGAAGCCGGAATGCAACCACAGGTATTAAAGACAATACTTGGTCACAGCTCATTGGCCATGACAATGGATCTGTATAGTCATGTGCTGCCAGATACGAAAGCTGATGAAATGGAAAAAATTGCAAATGTATTTTGATAGGGGCAGCAGCCAAGCTGCCTTTTTGTATGTCCAATATTTGTCCAAGATTGCATATATGGAGATAAATCATGATAAATAGAAGAACCGTGAAAAGTATGGTGAATCATAGCTTTTTAAATTATGATAAACAACAATAAAATAATAGCTTCAAAATATTAAGTTTTCTTTAGAATTTGTGAACGGTCTTGTCTATTCCCCTGAGAGTATAGTAAAATAGAACCATAAAGAGCAGGCATGTTGTGAATTCGAGGCCTGCTCCGGATATTCCATGTTGAGGCAGATATCGAGAAAGGGGAGCATACGATGACAGAAGATTTGATTAAACAGATAAAGAAAATCAAGCAGGCACTGGTGAATGTGGATATGTCAGGTGATGATTGGGAAGAGAGAGAAGAGATTCTTGATAAACTGGAGGATGTCACCACTTATCTGAAGGACGCCATGGGAAAAGGAATTGAGTTCTGATGGGAAAAGTGGAGGCGCTGATATTTGATATGGACGGTCTGATCTTCGATTCGGAACGGGTGGTTCAGCGAAGCTGGAATGAGGCGGGAACGGCACTTGGCTATGGGCGTGTCGGGGAACAGATTTATCATACACTGGGATTTAATGTAAAGCGGCGGGAAGCATATTTTAAAAGCATCTATGGTCAGGATTTCCCAATGGAAGAATTCGGCAATCTGACACGGAAAGTTTTCTATGATATTGCAGAGTCAGAAGGAATCGCCATGAAGAAGGGGGTTCGTGAGCTGATGGATTTCGCCAGGGAAAGAGGAATACGGATCGGACTTGCCACTTCATCCAGACAGGAGTATTCGGTGCGCCAGCTTACGGAGGCCGGGATATGGGAATACTTCGACGGGTGTGTTTTTGGAGATATGGTGACAAAGGCGAAGCCTGATCCGGAGATCTATCTGAAGGCTTGTGAAGCAGTCGGTGTATGCCCTGCAAAGAGCATGGCTTTGGAGGATGCTCCGGCCGGGATTCGTGCATCGCATGCGGCGGGAATGATTCCGGTCATGGTGCCGGATCTTGTTGAACCGACGGAAGAGATTCGGAAGCTTTGCTATCGGCGGGTGGATTCCCTGATTGATGTGATTTTGCTTGTGGAAGAATTGGAGAAGTAGAATAAAGTGTAAAAAAGAGCTGTGCTTCCGACGAGGCACAGCTCTTGAAATATAAAAGTATGAAATCCGGTATGACTATCCATGAATGATGACCTGTCTGAGATTCAGATCCTGATCCAGGAGTACCAGATTGGCAATCTTGCCGGTGGAAATGCTTCCGTAACGGTCATAGATTCCGATTGCTTTTGCCGGATTCATCGTGGCACATGCAATGGCACTTTCCAGAGGGATCTGCATTTCTTTCACGGCAGTTCTCATGCAGTCCATCAGATTGGTTACGGAACCCGCAAGCGCGCCGTCGCTGACAAGTGTGGCGTATTTCCCCTTTACGGCAACATCCTGTCCGCCGAGTGTGTATTGACCATCTTCCATTCCGGCAGCGCGCATGCTGTCACTGATCAGGATCATACGGTCATCGCCGAACAGCTGGAATGTAGCTCTGACGACAGAAGGATGAATATGCACACCGTCGCAGATCAGTTCGGCACGGCAGTGCGGACTGTCGAATGCGGCACCGACGACTCCCGGAGCACGATGAGTGAAAGGCGGCATGGCATTGTAAAGGTGGGTGGCGTGTCTGGCACCACGGTCATAGGCCTCTTTGGCAGTCTGATAATCTGCAGTTGTATGGGCCAGAGAAATGGTAACCTTGTCGTGGAGTGCGTCGATAAATTCCATGGCACCCTCGTTCTCAGGGGCGATATCAACCAGTTTGATGAGACCGCCGGAACGCTCCTGAAGGCTGCAGAAAAGCGCTTCGTCACAGAGCCGGATGTGTTCGGCAGCCTGAGCTCCTTTTTTTGCCTCGCTTATGAATGGCCCTTCCATGTTGATCCCTACCAGGGAAGCCTGCCCCGGACGGGCAGGGGATTCGTTATAGGTACGTGCCGCATCCATAACCTGCACCAGTGATTCCGGGGACACCGTCATGGTTGCGGGACAGACGGATGTGACACCGCAGGAAGCCTCATATCGGGTGATGGCATCGATTGCCTCTACAGTACCGTCACAGAAATCATGTCCCATGCAGCCGTGAAAATGAATGTCGATCAGTCCCGGAATGGCATACAGTCCGTCTGCATCCAGAACAGATTCATTTTCAGAGGGGGCAAGTGAAGGACAGATCTCCGTAAAAACGTCCTCTTCGATTCGAATATCCAGTCTGGAAAATGTTTTGTCTTCACCGTAAACAAGTGCATTTCTGATAATCATGATTATTCAGCCTTCTTTCTAATGTATAGAACAAATATTACTGCGGAAGCCTGGACAAAGCAGCTTCGTCTGCTACCAGTGTTACATCCGGATGAAGCTGAAGGATGGAAGCCGGTACAGTCGGAGTGATCGGGCCGAAGAAAGCATCGCGAACGATATCAGCTTTATCTTCTCCGCTTACAATGATCAGGATTTTCCGGGCACGCATGATCGTACCGATCCCCATGGTGTATGCCTGACGCGGAACGTCATCAATGGATGCGAAGAAACGCTTGTTGGCTTCAATGGTTCTTTCCTGAAGATCTACGCAGTGAGTTTCTTTCGGGAAATGATCAGCCGGTTCGTTGAAACCGATATGTCCGTTGTGACCAAGCCCAAGAAGCTGAAGATCCACTCCGCCAAGGGAACGGATGATTTCTTCGTAATGATGGCATTCTTCTTCGGCGTCTTCTCTGGTGCCGTCCGGCAGATAAGAAGCCTTGATATTTACATGATCAAACAGATTTTTATGCATAAAATAATAGTAGCTCTGGTCGTTATCACGTGTAAGTCCCCTATATTCATCCAGATTCACGGTCGTAACTTGAGCAAAATTGATATCCCCTTTATTGTACCAGTCAACCAACTGTTTGTATGTCCCGATCGGTGAAGAACCGGTAGCAAGACCTAAGACACAGTTTGGCTTCATGATCACCTGTGCTGAAATAATATTGGCAGTGGTGCGACTCATAGCATCATAATTTTTGGTTTTGTAGATTTTCATAATTTTCCCCTTTCTCAATGAACCTGTCGGCATGATATGCCTTCATATGATAAATGTATCAAAAGAAATATTGAAAAACAAGATAATGAAAATCAAAAAAATAGAAAGTGCAAAAAAAAACAATAATCGTGCTATTGGCTTTGCCGTTCATGAAATCCTGTCACATTTTACCGTTATTCTAAAGTAAAATTCATCGGTTTTCCCGTTTCCGGATGGAGGAAACTGAGGTGGAAAGCTCTGAGGGAAATGGGCTCATAGCCCGGTTTTTGTATGAATTCCGGATTGTATTTGTTATCGCCCCAAAGCGGTGCGCCTGCATGGGCCATCTGTACCCGGATCTGGTGATGACGCCCTGTTTTCAGGTGAACATGTACGGTGGTCAGCGTATTGCCGTCAGCGTCTTTGGCTGTAGCAACGGTTTCGTAAGAAAGCTCTGCGCGTCGGGCCTGAGGGGTGTCTTTGGAACATACCCGGGAGGTGTTGCTTCTTCCATCTTTTACGAGGTAATCGATCAGAGTTCCGCCAGGGGAAGGTAAAGTGCCGCAGCAGACAGCGCGATAGTCTTTGCAGAAATAATTTCCGATAAGCTGTCTGTTCAGCGCCGCCGCTGCTTTTGGATTTTTGGCAAAGACCATGAGGCCGGATACGGGCTGATCCAGTCTGTGAATGACTGCCAGATAAGGAGGCTTGGATCCGCCGGAAGAAGCAAGATGATTTTTCAGAATGCTCTCCATGTCAGGTTGTCCGAATCTTCGGGTCTGTACCGGTATGCCGGCAGGTTTATCACATACAATAATGTCTTTATCTTCATATAATATAGCAGGATGTTCCATAATTTACCTCCGGAGAATATTTTTCTTGACTTTTGAAAAAAAGGAAGTTACACTTATCTCCAGTAAAAGGGAGTAGCTTCCATTGATTCGTTTTGTCAGATCATCAAATGCCGAAATCAGTGTGATACGAAATCGTCATCACGATTATTTAAACATAATCCGGTTCGTATTGTCAATTAGCGAGACTTTTATTGCAGATTTTATGCCATAGGTGCAGTGTTTTGCAATAAGAAGTCTTTTTTATTTGCCTAAAATGCATTGCGTCACATAGGAAACGACTCAAAACACGAAACTTTGCACCGCCAAAATATAAATAAAATGGGAGGAAAAGATATGGTCTATGTATTGTTGATTCTGGGATTTGTATTATTGATTAAAGGAGCAGACTATTTTGTGGAAGGAAGCTCCAGTGTTGCGAAGCTCCTGAAAGTGCCTGCAATCATCATCGGGCTTACGGTTGTCGCATTCGGTACCAGCATGCCGGAGGCTTCTGTGAGCATAACCGCGGCACTGAAAGGGCAGAATTCACTTGCTGTAAGTAATGTTTTAGGCTCCAATATGTTTAATCTTCTGATCGTACTTGGATGCAGCGCCCTGATGAGGCCCCTTCGTGCCACCGACAGTGTATTGAAGAAAGAATTTCCGTTTTCAATCTTCATTACGGCAGCAATGCTTTTGATGACGACAAAGCTTGCTTTTGGGAAAATCCTTGCAGGAGAGGGGGAATTCGTACTTGGAAGGATCAGCGGTGTGGTTCTTCTTATCATGTTTGTCCTTTTCCTGGTACTTCAGGTTAAGGAGGCACTAAAAGCGCGAAATGCGATGCCTGCTGAAGATTATGCAGTCTTGAGCCCGGCGAAAAGTGCAATTTTTATTATTGGCGGAATTGCAGGAATCGTTCTGGGAGGAGATCTGGTTGTTGATTCTGCTACGGAGATTGCAGTTCGCTTTGGACTGAGCCAGACTTTTATTGGTCTTACGATCGTTGCAATGGGTACTTCCCTGCCGGAACTTGTTACATCGATGGTCGCGGCCAAAAAGGGAGAAAATGATCTCGCGCTGGGAAATGTTGTCGGTTCGAACATTTTCAATATACTTTTGATTCTGGGATCAAGTTCCGCAATCTGTCCGATCACAGTAGATATCGATGCGATATATGATATGATTATACTGATCGTGTTCAGTGTATTTGCGTTGATCTGCGCAAAGAGCCGTAAAGAATTATCCAAGAGAGAGGGTGTGCTCTTTCTGATGCTGTATGCGGTATATTTTGCATATATTTATGTGAGATAACTGCAGTGAAATATCAAAGACGGGTTGACAAATGCAGAAATCTCAATTAAAATCCTTAGTATCTGAAAAGAAATAATAGACACGTGGACCGTGAAGAGGATTAGTATATATTGGAAGTGGCACAGAGAGGTTTCCGTCCGGTGCAAGGAAGCTGCATGGAAGATATAGAACCTGCCTTGGAGTCCCTGTATGAAAATACAGCGCGCCCGGCGTTAACGGGAAATGAAGAGAACTGTTTTACGAAGTAAGACGGTTAATCAGGGTGGTACCGCCGGTTTTCCGGTCCCTTTTATCAGGGGCGGAAGAACCGGCGTTTTTTGTTTTGAAATAATTGTCAGTTATAATGCACCCCTGAGACAGACCAAAATATATGGAAGAGGAGAGGTTTGACATGGCAAAAGAAAAGAAGTTTGTAGAATCGATCACTTCGCGTGACGTTGATTTCGCGCAGTGGTATACGGATGTAGTCCGCGAAGCGAAACTTTGCGATTACTCCAGCGTGAAAGGATGTCTGAATTATTTACCGAACGGATATGCGATCTGGGAAAAGATTCAGGCTGATCTGGATAAGAGATTTAAGGATACAGGTGTGGAGAATGTGTATCTTCCTGTATTGATTCCGGAGAATCTTCTGCAGAAAGAAAGTGATCATATCGAAGGATTTGCTCCGGAAGTGGCATGGGTAACCAAGGGTGGAATGGAACGCCTTCAGGAGAAGATGTGTATTCGTCCTACATCCGAGACGCTGTTCTGCGATCTGTGGTCAAGAACCGTACAGTCCTACCGTGATCTGCCGAAGGTATGGAATCAGTGGTGCTCTGTACTTCGATGGGAGAAGACAACCAGACCGTTCCTTCGCTCCAGAGAGTTTTTATGGCAGGAAGGCCATACGATTCATGCGACTTATGAGGAGGCTGAGGAAAGAACACTTACTATGCTCAGAGTATATCAGGAGTTTATCCGGGATTCTCTGGCGATTCCGTTTGTATCCGGTCCTAAGACAGAGAGCGAGAAATTCGCAGGTGCTCAGGACACCTATACGGTAGAAGCTTTGATGCATGACGGAAAGGCACTTCAGTCTGCAACCAGCCATTTCTTCGGAAGCGGCTTCCCGGATGCATTTGACATCAAGTATCTGGATAAGAATAATGAACTTCACAGTGTATATGAGACTTCATGGGGACTTTCCACACGTATTATCGGTGCGATCATCATGGTACACGGTGATGACAGCGGACTCGTACTGCCTCCAAGAATTGCTCCGGTTCAGACGAGAGTGATTCCGATCGCACAGCATAAGGAAGGTGTACTCGAAAAAGCGAATGAACTGGTTGATACATTAGCGAAAGCCGGCTACAGTGTGAAGATCGATGATTCCGAGAAGAGCCCGGGATGGAAATTCAGTGAGCAGGAAATGCTTGGAATTCCGACCCGTATTGAAATCGGACCGAAAGACATCGATCAGGGACAGGTTGTCGTTGTACGCCGCGATACACGTGAGAAGATTATTGTTCCGATCGATGAAATTGCAACCAGACTCGGAGAAATTCTGGAAACGATCCAGAAAGACATGTATGACCGGGCAAAAGCATTCCTTGACAGCCATATTGATACAGCGGTGACCATGGATGAAATGAAAGAGAAATTCAATGAAAACCGTGGATTCATCAAAGCAATGTGGTGCGGAAGCGAAGAGTGCGAGGGCGAGATCAAATACGAGACCGGCGGCGCATCTTCAAGATGCATCTGCAAAGAAGATCCGATCAGTGATACATGTATTTATTGCGGTAAACCTGCGAAACATATGGTTTATTTCGGCAAGGCATATTAAGATAGTATAAAGAACAGGTGAATGTAAAGAAATATGAAGATTCAATTACCTGACAAGGTGCATCATATTATTACAACTTTACAGGATCACGGGTACGAGGCATATGCCGTAGGAGGCTGTGTCAGGGACAGTATCCTCGGACGGGATCCGCAGGACTGGGATATAACAACATCAGCAACGCCTTTGGAAACAAAGGCGTTGTTTGAACGTACCTTTGATACCGGAATTGAACATGGGACGATCACGGTACTTCTGGAGAAAGAAGGCTTTGAAGTGACGACTTATCGGATAGATGGTAAATATGAAGACAGCAGACATCCCAAAGAAGTTCAGTTTACACGCAGTCTGGAAGAAGATCTGAAACGGCGGGATTTTACGATCAATGCCATGGCATATAATGAGGAGGCCGGGCTGGTAGATATTTTTAACGGTCTGCAGGATCTGGATCAGAAAGTGATCCGATGTGTGGGGAATGCAGGGGAACGTTTCTCGGAAGACGCGCTTCGGATTCTCCGCGCAGTGAGGTTTTCCGCTCAGCTTGGATTTGACATTGAAGAGAAGACCCGGGAGGCAATCAGCGATCTGGCATCGAATTTAAGAAATATCAGTGCCGAGCGCATACAGGTGGAACTCGTCAAATTGCTGGTATCTCCGCACCCGGAGCGCATCCGGCTGGCATATGAACTTGGTATCACATCCGTGATTCTCCCGGAATTCGACGTTATGATGGTAACAGAGCAGGAGAATCTTCATCACTGCTATCATGTCGGCGAGCATACGATCCATACGATGATGAACATTGCGCCTGAGAAGGTACTGCGGCTTACCATGCTTTTTCATGACATGGGAAAACCGGCGACGAAATCGATCGATGAGAAAGGGGTCGCACATTTCAGGGGACATGTATGTGTCAGTGAAGAGATCGCAAGAAGGATTCTGCAGCGCCTCAAGTTTGATAATGATACTATAAGAAAGGTAAGCAAGCTGGTGCGTTTTCATGATTACAGAATGCCGGCTGCTTCGAAATATGTGCGGCGTGCAATGAACAGGATCGGAGAGGACTTATTCCCGTATTATCTGTTGGTGCAGCGTGCCGATATTGCCGGACAAAGTGAGTATCAGAAGACGAAGAAGATAGAAAATCTTGAGCAGATAGAAAAATTATATAAAGAAATTCTGGAATTGAAACAGTGTGTATCGCTGAAGGGCCTTGCCGTGACGGGACGTGATCTGATCGAGGCGGGAATGGAACCGGGGCCCCAGATCGGCGAGATGTTGGAAACGCTTTTAAAAGAAGTGATTGATGATCCTGAAAAGAATGAGAAGAAAGTTCTTCTAAAAATGGTATCTCGGGGCATACACTAGAAAGACATGAAAACGAAACGTGCAGGGGGATGCCATGAAAGATTATGGGATTAGTGTCTTAGAACAATACCAGATGGAAGTAAACAGCACCCACAGAATCAGGGGTGCTGTTTTGTGCGATACGGATCGCGGGCTGTTTCTTTTAAAAGAAGTATATATTGCACCGAAAAGGCTGCCCGTGCTCATCGAACTGTACAAAATGCTGAATGAAAGCGGAATCTGTATGGTGGATATGCCACTGGCAAACAAAGAGGGAGCGTATATTACGACGGCTGATGACGGAACCGGGTATATGGTAAGACGATGGTTCCAGGGGAGAGAATGCGATGTACGCCGGGAAGGGGAGCTGCTGGAGGGAACGAAATACCTGGCAAAGCTGCACAAACTGATGCGGATACCCGGTGAGGACACAACGGGAGCCGAAATCAGTTTTCCGCTGGAAGAGGAATTCAGGCGGCATAACCGGGAACTGCGGAAGGTGCGTACGTTCATTTGCCGGAGAAGTGTCAAAGGGGCATTTGAGACGGAATTCCTGAAAGGCTGTGACCGGATGTACGAATGGGCAGAAGGGGCGAACGAGCATCTGAAAGAGACCGGATACCGACGGTTATGGCAGGAGGCACAGGAGAAAGGGACCTGGGTTCACGGAGACTACAATTATCATAATCTGCTATTTTGCAAAGAGGGATTGGCAGTTACCGGATTTGACCGTGCGCACAGAGAACTCCAGTTGGATGATTTTTATTATTTCCTGAGAAAAACAATGGAGAAATACAGGTATGATGAGCGTCTCGGTTATAAAATGCTGCGAATGTACGATGCGGAAATAACACTCGGGAAAAAAGAAAGGGATTATCTTGCAGTGAGGCTCGCTTACCCGGAGAAGTTCTGGAAAATTGTGAATTTGTATTACCACTCGAATAAAGCATGGATTCCGGAGAAAAATGTTGAAAAACTGAGGACGGCAATTCGCCAGAATGAGGAAAAGAAGCGCTTTTTATCGAATATATTTGCTTTTCATTTATAGCCAAGTAGTGTATAATAGGGATAAAGCGAGTACCAGAATGTGCCCTTGAGGGAGAAATGTACTCAGAACAAATGGAGGTACAAAAAAGAGATGGAAGAATATGTAAAGAGATACGAAGAATGGTGTTCTAACCCGTATTTTGATGCGGACACACAGGCAGAATTGAAAGCAATTGCTGATAATGATGGGGAAATCAAGGAGCGCTTTTACAAAGATCTGGAGTTTGGTACAGCAGGACTTCGTGGTGTGATCGGAGCCGGAACGAACCGCATGAATATTTACACTGTTAGAAAGGCAACACAGGGACTTGCGAACTATATCATCAAAGCAGGTGCGAAGGAACGCGGAGTGGCGATCGCTTACGACTCACGCCGTATGTCCCCGGAATTCGCAGATGAAGCAGCACTTTGTCTGGCAGCGAACGGAATCAAAGCATATGTATTCGAATCACTTCGCCCGACACCGGAACTGTCCTTTGCAGTGCGTGAACTGAAGTGTATTGCCGGTATCAATATTACGGCCAGCCACAATCCACCGGAATACAACGGATATAAAGTATATTGGGAAGATGGAGCACAGATTACTCCTCCGCATGACAAAGGTATCATGGATGAGGTTCTTGCTGTTACCGATTATACAACAATGAAGACGATGGGACTGGAAGAAGCGAAAGCAGCCGGTCTCTACGAAGTGATCGGACAGGCTATTGATGACGCATATATTGCCAGATTAAAAGAGCAGGTACAGCATCAGGATGCAATTGATGCAGTGGGTAAGGATCTGAAGATCGTATACAGCCCTCTTCACGGAACCGGAAATATACCTGCCAGACGTGTACTTAAGGAACTTGGCTTTGAAAATGTATATGTTGTGAAAGAACAGGAACTCCCGGATGGAGAATTCCCGACCGTTTCTTATCCGAATCCGGAAGCAGAAGAAGCATTTGAACTTGGACTTAAGCTTGCAAAAGAGGTAGATGCCGATCTGGTACTTGCAACAGATCCGGATGCAGACCGACTTGGAGTGCGTGTAAAAGATAAAGACGGCGTATACCATACATTAACAGGAAATATGTCAGGATGTCTGCTCGCTGATTACGAGATTGGACAGAAGAAAGCCTTGAAAGGCCTTCCGGAAGACGGATACCTGATCAAGACGATCGTTACTTCCAATCTGGCGGATGCCATTGCAAAAGGATATAATGTAGGACTGATCGAAGTCCTGACAGGTTTCAAATATATCGGACAGCAGATTCTTGGATTTGAAACAAGTGGAAAGGGTGAATATCTTTTTGGATTTGAGGAAAGCTATGGATGTCTGATCGGAACACATGCAAGAGATAAAGATGCAATCGTAGCAACAATGGCTCTTTGCGAAGCAGCAGCTTACTATAAGACAAAAGATATGACATTATGGGATGCAATGGTTGCAATGTACGAGAAATATGGTTATTACAAGGATGATATCAAGTCAATCACCATGAAGGGAATTGAAGGACTTGAAAAGATCCAGAACATCCTGCAGACACTGCGCAATAATCCGCCGGCTGAGATCGGTGCTTACAAGGTGCAGAAGGCAAGAGATTATCAGGCAGATACAATCAAAGATCTGGCAACCGGCGAAGTAACACCGACAGGCCTTCCGAAGTCCAACGTTCTTTATTATGAACTGAATGATGATGCATGGGTATGTGTTCGCCCGTCAGGAACGGAACCGAAAGTAAAATTCTATTACGGAATTAAGGGAACTTCTCTTGAGGATGCAGATTCCAAATCAGAAGAACTTGGAAAAGCAGTGCTTGCTATGGTGGATCAAATGTTGTAGAAAACAGTTTGTCCGGAAAGAATGGTATTTCGGTGTTCCTAAGAAGGATTTAGGCTTGACAAAGGCTTTAAAACCCGATATAACTTTACATAGGGCATTCTGCAAGGACGCAGTCAGCCTTTAGTACGAGGTAGAATACAGTTGGTATTCGAGTGATTATGATACAGGAGGAAATATTCATGAACAAAACAGAATTAGTGGCAGCAGTGGCAGAGCAGGGAGAGGTTTCTAAAAAAGATGCAGAAAAAGTGTTAAAAGCTTTTGTTGATGTAGTTACAGAAGAACTGAAAAAAGGGGAAAAAGTTCAGTTGGTAGGTTTTGGAACGTTTGAGGTAAGTGAAAGAGCTGCAAGAGAAGGAAGAAATCCTCAGACCGGTATGACCATGAAGATTGATGCCTGCAAAGCGCCGAAGTTTAAAGCAGGAAAAGCTTTGAAAGATGCTGTAAACGCATAATTGGTTTTGGATTGATGAATGTAAATAGAGAGCGCTGGCCGCTCTCTATTTTTGTAGGAGAAATAATGATATGAGATTAGATAAGTTTTTGAAGGTATCGCGCCTGATCAAGCGCAGGACTGTGGCAAATGAGGCATGTGATGCCGGAAGAGTTATGGTGAACGGTACGGTAGCAAAGGCATCCGTTAAAGTGAAAAAAGGGGACATTATTGAGATTCAGTTCGGAACAAAGACTGTAAAAGTGGAAGTGCTTGAGCTAAAGGAAACTACAAAGAAGGACGAAGCTGCCGAGTTGTTCCGATACCTGTAATTCTATAAAGTTTTTAACATATATTATCCCATGCATTCATAAAATGATATCAAGGCACTGAATGACCGGAACATATCCGGATCATGGGTGAATGCGCGGAGGGATCCGCATGTATCATAGATGGAAAGGTTGGGGGTAGTGGTGGAAGAAAGTAAGATGCCGAAAACGCACAATCATAAGCTTGTAATCAACAACAGAAAAACCAGTATGGTGACGGGAGTTCTGGATGTATTGTCGTTTGACCTAAATGAAATCCTGCTGGAAACGGATCAGGGAATGCTTATGGTGAAAGGAACGGACATGCATGTGAACCGTTTAAGCCTGGAAAAGGGCGAGGTGGATTTGTCGGGGAATATTGACAGTGTGGCATATTCCAATATTAATTCGGCAGGAAAACAAGGTGAAAATTTTTTGACAAAACTTTTCCGGTAACCGAATATGTTGGGAATTGAAAAAGAGTTTCTGGTGTTCCTTCACGCAATCATAACCGGAGTTTTTGTGACTGCTGTATATTTAAGTCTTAGGGTGCTGAGAAGGATTTTCCGCCATGCATTATGGGTGATCAACATAGAAGATTTCATATATTGGATTTTTGTATCACAGTACTTTTTTGTGCAAATTTACCACACAAGTAATGGTGAGATAAGGTGGTATTTTGTACTAGGTGTTGTGATTGGGGCGATTTTGATGCACTTTTTCGTTGCTTTTACAAAAAAAATCGATCAAAAATTATCTGATTTGATGGAGAAAAAAAACGGAAAAACTATTGATAAATCTGGGGAAAAAAGATAATATTATTTTACAATTGTGGATTTTATATAAGTAATAATAGGGAATATACCGGTTGGAAACAACAGTAAAGGGTGAGTATATATAATGGGAAGCTTAAAGCAGAAGAATCGGAAGATCCGGAAAGGACGTTCGAAGAGCAGGCTTCAGAATCATAAGAGAAGTGTGTTGGCAATCAGCAGTATTATTGTGATGCTCAGCGCAGTAATTGTTATTCATGGAATGGCGTTACAGGCGAGAAACAAAGAATACATGGCTCAGGAAGCAGAACTTATGGCACAGCTGGATGATGAGAAGGATCGCTCGGAAGAGATTGATAAACTGAAAGAATATGTGGGAACAGATGAATATATTGAAGATGTTGCGAAAGAGAAGCTGGGATTGATTAAGCAGAATGAGATCCTGTTTAAGGCGGCTAATTGATGACATATTCACGAATGATGAGCTTTGGAAGAGATTCCAGAGCTCTTTGTATTATAGTAAGGGAGGCAGGCAGATGGGAGAAAACAGAAACGAAGTGACGGTGATGCAAAGTCCGTATGTAACGCAGGCGGACAAGTTTGCCAAGTCCCTTAGACATCTGGCGGATACATTTCTGAAAATGGAAGGAACCAGGGAAGGTTTCAGTGCTGAGGAAGTTCAGGAAATGATCAGACAGATAGAGGATCGGGTGTGCGGTTCCTGTGAGCGGAGGGAGCATTGTACCGGACAGAACAGGGAACAGATCGATCTGCTCATTTATGAATTGCTTTGTGCGGTGGAAAAATACGGTACTGAACTGAATGTAGAGATGAAACGAAAACTTCAGAAAAGCTGTATTCAGGCGCCTCGTTTTCTCAGGACTATTCTGGATGTGTTTCAGGAAGCAAAGAAAACACTGATTTGGAACAATAAAATGATCTTAAACCGGGAAGGATGCGCAGTCCAACTGGATACGTTCGCCCAGATGATACAGCATGCGACCAGGGAACTGGATGCAAGTATTTTTCAGGATCCGCCATTGGAAAAAAAGCTGAAGATGCACCTGAAAAGATCAGGAGTCAGGATGCTGAGCTCTGTATTTTTTGTGAATCCGCAGGGACGATATGAGATTCATATTACGGGGAAAACAGAAAAAGGGGTATGTATGACGACGAAAAAACTGTCAGAGATACTTTCGGACTGTGTCGGACGGAAAATGTGTCCTGCCAGCGAGGAAAGGCCGGTGATGAGTCAGGAATACTGTACGGTAGTTTGTGTAGAAGGACCGGGATATTATACGATGCAAGGCATCGCAAAAATCGGAAAAGGATGTCAGAAGATTTCGGGAGACAGTTACCTGATGACGAGATTGCCCGGTGGTCAGGAGGCGGCAATCCTTTCTGATGGGATGGGATCCGGAGAACGTGCTTCCAGAGAAAGTGCGATGATCGTAGATATGTTGGAAGAATTGCTGAAGGCGGGATTTCCCAGACAGACGGCACTGTCTATGATGAATACAGCACTGGTCATGGGAAGAGAAGAAGTATGTTTTTCTACTGTGGATATGAGTATTTTTGATCTGTACAGTGGGGAATGTGAATTTATAAAAGCTGGCGCTGCACCTACGTTTATACGGAAAAGGGAAGGGATGGAGCATATCTATTCTGAAAATCTTCCGCTCGGCGTAGTGCCGAATCAGCAAAGCGGAGAATTCAGAAGAAATCTGGAATCGGGTGATGTTGTTGTGATGGTCACGGATGGAATCCTGGATGCACTGCCTTCGGGAGAGCAGGAGCAATTGCTGGATCTGATCATCGGAGGAACATCGCTTGAAAATCCGAAAGAATTGGCCCATTATATCCTGCAAAGTGTCCTGGAACTGACAAACGGTGAACCGAAAGATGACATGACAGTTTTGGTGGCAGGAATCTGGGAGATGTGTTACTCTAATGATACGAAGAAAGAAAATCGTACAAAAGGAAAATCATGATGCTGAATAGAATAAAAAAGTTTATGGAAAAGTGGCATATGCTGACAGCGGGGGATACCGTGATAGCAGGTGTTTCGGGAGGTGCAGACTCAATGTGCCTTCTTTTTGTGCTGGAAGAATTGAGAAAGAGTATGGAATTTGATCTTGTTATCGTTCATGTGAATCATGGGATCCGCGGTGAAGCAGCAGATGCGGATGAGGAGTACGTGCGAGACATCTGCAGGAAGCTGGGGCTTACTTGCGAAGTATTTCATGTGAACGTCCCGGAATATGCAAGAAAGGAAAAACTTTCCGAAGAAGAAGCCGGAAGAGAGCTACGAAGAAAAGCGTTTCGTGAAACAGCAATCAAATATGGTGGTACCAGAATTGCACTGGCACACCACCAGGATGACAATGCAGAGACATTTTTTCTACATCTCGCCAGAGGAAGCAAGATGAAAGGACTTGGAGGGATCTGCCCTGTAAAGGGAGATTACATTCGTCCGCTTCTTTGTGTGAACCGGATGGAGATAGAAGAATTTTTGGAGAAAAAAGGAATCCTTTATTGTATGGATGCAACAAATCTGGAAGATACTTATACAAGAAACAAGATAAGAAACCATGTCATCCCATATTTTACAGAGAACATTAATTCAAAAACGGTAGAACATATTAATGGGGCTATGGAGCAGCTTCGAGAGGTACAGGAATATCTGGAACGCCGGATGAGGGAAGCGTATCGGAAGTGCGTGAAAGAGGAGCGGGGGAAAATCCATATTTCTGAGCAGGAGTTCCGTAAACAGGATGAGCTGATCGGCAGAATGGTATTAAGACAGGCAATGGTTTGTCTTAGTAAAAAAGAAAAGGATCTGGATGAGGTTCATGTAGTTCAAATCAGAGAGTTGCTGGATAAGCAGACGGGCAGAAAAATTGATCTTCCTTATAAAATGCGTGCGGTACGGACATATGAGGGAATTGATTTGACTCTTGGAAATGAGACGAAGACCAATGGTACAGAAATGGGAAACGAAGGCAAAATTGTATGTATCCCGAATGTAAATGAAACAGAGGAATGGAGAGTTGAGTATGGAGATTGGAAGGTTTCTTGCAGAAAATTTCCGTTCACCCAGGGACTTGAGGGGATTCCGAAAAAAACATACACGAAATGGTTCGATTATGATATAATAAAAGAGAACGTCTTTGTACGCAACAGACGGGCAGGAGACAGGATTGCGATTGATAAAGAAGGAAATACGCAGAAACTGAAATCCTATTTTGTGAATGAGAAAATTCCGTCGGACAAAAGAGATAAAATTCCGCTGATCGCGGAAAAGGAGAGAATTCTCTGGATTGTGGGATATCGTCAAAGTAAGGCATATCAAGTGACGGAACAGACAAAGACCGTTTTGGAGATTACGATAAATGGAGGTACCTAAATGGCAGAGAAAATTAAGGTTTTAATACCGGAAAAAGAAGTGAATGCAAGAATTGAAGAATTAGGAAAAAAGATCAGTGAGGATTATGCGGGAAAACAGGTACATTTGATCTGTGTACTTAAGGGAGGAGTTTTCTTCATGTGTGAACTGGCAAAGAGGATTACTGTGCCGGTTTCCATGGACTTCATGAGTGTCAGCAGCTATGGTGACGGAACTTCATCCAGCGGAGTTGTGAAGATTGCGAAGGATCTTGATGAATCGCTGGAAGGAAAGGATGTACTTGTAGTTGAGGATATTGTGGACTCAGGACGTACGCTTTCTTATCTGCTGGAAATTCTTCAGAAGAGGGGACCTAAGAGTATGCGTCTTTGTACATTACTCGACAAACCGGAACGGCGTGTTAAAGACGTGCATGTTGATTATGTAGGATTTAATATTCCGGATGAATTTGTGGTAGGGTTCGGATTAGATTATGCACAGAAATATAGAAATTTACCATACATCGGATGCGTAGAGATGTAATTGGTGGAAGGAGCAATAATTGAATAATAATAATAAGACAAGAGGAATCAGCGGGCTGATGCTTCTTCTTTGTGCTGTTTTTATGATAGGAGCATACTGGTTTATGAATCAGGCCGAGAAACAGGAGAAGGCATATACTTACCGGGAGTTCCAGGAAGATCTGCAAGATAATAATATTAAGAAAGTTGAAGTAAAGCCGGACAAGGTAGCACCAAATGGCACGCTAAGGATTGAGAAAAATAATGGTGTGCTGGAAGAACTGTATGTCACAGACGTTAATGAAGCACAGGAGCTTCTGAGCTCTTATGATGAAGTAATCTGTTATGTGGATTCTGTACCACAGGAAAGCTGGTTTGCGACAACGATGTTACCAACGCTTTTGATGATAGGTGCACTTGTTCTTCTGGTTATGATGATGAATCGCCAGGGTGGTGCAAATGCAAAGGCGATGAATTTTGGGAAAAGCCGTGCGAAGATGAGCACAGAAGCGGAAAATAAAGTCAAGTTCAACCAGGTTGCCGGCCTGAAAGAAGAAAAGGAAGAACTGGAAGAGATCGTGGATTTTTTGAAAGCTCCGGGGAAATATATTCAGGTTGGAGCAAGAATCCCGAAGGGGGTGCTGCTTGAGGGACCTCCGGGAACCGGTAAGACTTTACTTGCAAGAGCGGTGGCTGGTGAAGCCGGGGTCCCGTTTTTCACGATTTCCGGTTCCGATTTTGTGGAGATGTTTGTCGGAGTTGGAGCATCCCGTGTGAGAGATCTCTTTGAGGATGCGAAACACAATTCGCCCTGTATTGTATTTATTGATGAGATTGATGCGGTGGCAAGACGTCGCGGAACAGGTATGGGCGGAGGCCATGATGAGAGAGAGCAGACATTGAACCAGCTTCTGGTAGAGATGGATGGCTTTGGACCAAATGAGGGAATTATTGTTATGGCTGCGACGAACCGTGTGGATATTCTGGATCCTGCCATTCTTCGCCCGGGGCGGTTTGACAGAAAAGTGGTCGTTGGAAGACCGGATGTGCAGGGAAGACTTGAGATCCTTCAGGTCCATGCGAAAGGAAAACCACTTGCGGAGGATGTGGATCTGCAGCAGATTGCCCAGACAACGGCTGGATTTACCGGCGCGGATCTGGAAAATCTGTTGAATGAAGCAGCGATCACGGCTGCTAAAGAAGGGCGTGTGTATCTGCAGCAGGCAGACATCCGGCATGCATTTGTGAAAGTAGGTATCGGTGCGGAGAAAAAGAGCCGTATTATTTCGGATAAAGAGAAACGGATCACAGCATTTCATGAATCAGGGCATGCGATCTTGTTCCATGTACTTCCTGATGTGGGACCTGTGTACAGTGTATCCATTATTCCTACTGGATCGGGAGCGGCGGGGTATACGATGCCATTGCCGGAAAAGGATGAGATGTTCAATACCAGAGGCCAGATGCTTCAGGATATCACAGTTTCGCTCGGTGGAAGAGCTGCTGAGGAGATGGTTTTTGATGACATCACAACCGGAGCATCTCAGGATATCAAGCAGGCAACTGCCTATGCGAGATCTATGGTGACGAAATTTGGTATGTCGGAAGCTCTTGGGCTGGTAAATTACGATAATGACAGTGATGAAGTCTTTCTGGGAAGAGATCTTGCACATTCATCACGTGCGTATGGTGAGCAGATTGCGTCTACGATCGATTCAGAAGTTAAGAGAATTATAGATGAATGTTATGCCCGGGCGAAACAGATCATTAAAGAACATGAAGATGTATTGAATGCCTGCGCGGAACTTCTGCTTCAGAAAGAAAAGATTACAAGAGAAGAATTTGAAGCATTATTTGATTAGGAATTGAGGAAACATTATGAATAAAGAAGCATTGTTTTGCGATGGCACTGAGGCATATGTTAGCCAGCCGGAGCCGGAAGTAGACGAATGGATACAATTGTGGTTCCGGACGGCAAAGGACGATGTGGATGAAGTACTGATGTGCATCAAGGATGAGAGCTTTCCGATGAAGAAAATGATCTCAAAAGGCGCGTTTGATTATTATTGCATTGACTGGCAGCTTGACAATGAGGAATTCAGATATTATTTTAAAATTTTGAAAGGCGAAGAAGTCTGCTATTATAACCAGTGGGGAGCGAGAGACGATTACGCAGAATACTATGATTTCAGGATTGTTCCCGGATTTGCCACACCAGAGTGGGCAAAGGGGGCGGTGATGTATCAGATTTATACGGATCGTTTCTGCAACGGAGATCCAACCAATGATGTTCAGACAGGGGAGTACTTCTATATAGGCGATCAAGTACAAAAGGTGGAAGACTGGTACCGCTATCCGCAGCCGATGGATGTGCGTGAATTCTATGGAGGAGATCTACAGGGCGTGATAAATAAGCTGGATTATCTGCAGAGTCTTGGAGTAGAAGTGATTTACTGTAATCCATTATTCGTTTCTCCGTCCAATCATAAATATGACACGCAGGATTATGATTATATTGATCCACATGTTGGAAAGATAGTGACAGATGGCGGTAGACTTTTGGAACCCGGGGAAAAGAGTAATTATCACGCTGATAAATACCGGATTCGTACAACGGACAAAGAAAATCTGGAAGCCAGCAATCAGCTGTTTATCCGGCTGGTTGAAGAGATCCACCGTCGCGGAATGAGAATAATTATTGACGGAGTATTCAATCATTGTGGTTCGTTTAACAAATGGATGGATCGGGAAATGATTTATGATCAGGTGGAAGGATATCAGCCTGGGGCATATATGAGCGCACAGAGCCCATACCGGAACTATTTCCTGTTCCACAATAATAATGACAGTGAGTGGCCGCAAAATGCCAGTTATGATGGATGGTGGGGACATGACACGCTTCCGAAGCTGAATTATGAAGATTCGAAAGAATTAGAAGAATATGTACTTGGCGTGGCAAAAAAATGGGTCTCACCGCCTTATAATGTGGATGGATGGCGTCTGGATGTCGCGGCTGATCTGGGGAGAAGTAACGAATACAATCATGAATTCTGGAAAAAATTCCGCAAGGTTGTGAAAGATGCGAATCCCAATGCATTAATTCTGGCAGAGCATTATGGAGATCCGAGAGAATGGCTGGAAGGCGACGAATGGGATACGGTCATGAACTATGACGCGTTTATGGAACCTCTGACCTGGTTCCTCACCGGGATGGAAAAGCATAGTGACGAATACCGTGAGGATCTTCTGGGGAATGCAGATAATTTTGTGAATGCGATGAAGCATCATATGGCAAGTATGATGACCCCATCCCTGCAGACGGCGATGAACCAGCTTTCTAACCATGATCATTCACGTTTCCTTACAAGAACGAACCATAAGGTCGGAAGAGTCGCAGAACTGGGACCGGAAGCTGCGAATCAGGGAGTGGATCTTGCAATTATGCGTGCTGCCATTGTGATGCAGATGACATGGATCGGTGCGCCAACACTCTATTATGGAGATGAAGCCGGAGTCTGTGGGTTCACGGATCCGGATAACCGCAGAACCTATCCATGGGGACGCGAAAACAAAGAGATGATCAGTTTTTACCGGGAAATGATCCGTATTCACAGAGAAAATCTTGCATTGAAGAAAGGTTCTCTTAAAATGTTAAAATGGGGACCGGGACTTCTTGCGTACGGAAGATTCTGGGGAGATGAACAGATTATCGTAATCATCAACAGCGCAGACGAACTTCGGGAGATTCATGTCAATGTCATGCCTGCGGAAGTGAAAGAAGGTTCCAATATGGCACGAATCATGTATTCTTATATAGAAGGCTATATCGGTGCGTTTGATGAGTATGTGGTGAAGGAGGGAATTCTGTCACTGATGATGGGACCGAAATCGGCGATTGTATTGAAGAATAAGAAATGGTAGGGAAAACCTTGAAAAAAGTAACTGTTTATGAAATTATGCATATGGAGAAAATAGTGGCAAAGATTTCATCTTCCGGAAAGGCAGAGATCTTTGAAGAATCGTTTATGCCGTATGATTTATATTTGGATGTGGAAGATGATAATGACATTGATGTGCTTGTAAATAATGTAAATAATTTTAATCATTGGTGCGCATCAAGAGTATTGTCTCTGGATCGAAAATACGCAAAAGATATTCTGAACAGTATCGGAGTCATGCAGGCAGTTACGGATAAAGACAGGGCGAATATATCACTGTCGTACCGATGTGTTTCTTTGACGGATGTATACTGGGTGAGAAACGAAGGGGACAGAACAACATTTGATGAAATAAATTTATATGATAATCCTTTGAATGAAGCGATTGTCGAACTCACTCTTAAGGGGCGCCAGATGACGGTTACGAATCAGGAACTGGCACCGGATTTATCTACAAGAGGATGCTTTCCCAAGGCCTGGATCCGATGCGATTCGGGATTTAAGTTATTAAAAGACGGAGAAGCAGAAGCGGTGAAAAGAGAAGTACTGGCAAGTGAAATCTGCCAGTGCTTTGACATTCCGCAGGTCATTTATCGCGAACATGAATATGACGGAGAAATCGTATCGGAAAGTGATATCATTACTTCGAAAGAATATTCCATGGTTTCTAAAATGGCATTCGATATTTATGCGTGTAATCATAATCTGGATACACTGGAAGTCTGCAAAGAAATGGATCCTGTTACATATTATGGGATGAACATACTGGACTATCTGACCGGAAATACGGACCGGCATCCGGAGAACTGGGGATTTCTGGTGGACAACCGTACGAATAAGTATGTGTCTTTGTATCCGCTCATGGATTTTAATCAGTGCTTTTTGTCATATGATAATCTGGAAGGCGCAAAGTGCCAGACCGTTTTCCCGGAGCAGATGTCGCAGAAAGAAGCGGCACAAGAAGCGGTAAAACATATCGGACTTCGGATGGTTCGTGAAATGGATATGAAGAAGTTTGGGGATATGGAAAAAGAAGCTGAGATGTTTCAAATGAGATTGGCGGAATTGAAGAAAATGGTGGGAGAGCGGTGACAGTGTCACATTGATTAATCGTCCGCGACGTTTTGGTAAGACGCTTAATTTGAGTATGTTAGAACGCTTTTTCTCTATAGATTATGCAGATCAGAGAGAGATACAGATGCGTTAACAGATGCAGACCGAAGTTTTTATGATCGAATTTTGGCAGAAGATATCAGGAATCCTGATGCGACATCGGCACTTTACCAATTATCGAGCTATCTGTATCGATACTATGGGAAAGAAGTCATTATTCTTTTTGATGAGTATGATACGCCCATGCAGGAAGCTTATCTTGGACGAATGTGGACTGTCAGAAAAGAAAGAACAGGTAAAATACTGGTACGACGGATTTATCTTTGGTGAATGTAAAGATATTTACAATCCATGGTCGATTTTGAATTATCTTGATAAAAAGGATTTTAGGACATACTGGGCTAACACCAGCTCTAATAGTCTCGTTGGGAAACTGCTTCGGGAAGGAAACCGCACAATTAAAGAAAAATTTGAAAATCTTCTCTGCGGTGAAACAATTCGTACGCCAATTGACGAACAGATTGTATATAATCAACTAGATAATAATGAATCTGCAATCTGGAGTTTGCTTCTTGCAAGTGGTTATCTGAAAGTACTGAGCTTTGAACGGGAGGAGTCGTTGGAATACGGGGAAGAGGCGAAGTATGAACTGGTGCTTACCAATTATGAAGTTGAGCGAATGTTCAACACCATGGTACGGGGATGGCTCAAATGCGTGGAGCCGGATTACAACGATTTTATCAAAGCTCTGCTGCTTGGAGATAAGAAAGCAATGAACGCATATATGAATCGCGTCGCTCTAAGTACATTCTAAATTAAAATGAAATTTGCAAGTATATTGTGGCTAGCTAAAATCTGAAAAATAGTTCAGCCGGAATATACTTGCTTTTTTTGTTATTAAAGAATTTGGAGAATAAAAATGATGAGATATTATTGACCACATGGTTTGCTTGTAGTATTATTGACCATGCAGTCAAGAAAAGGAGGGCTTTATGAAGAAGGAAGAAAAAACCAGACTCACTTGCGAGAAAATCATTCAGGCGGCAATTGCAGAATTTGGTACGAAGAGTTACGAAGCGGCCTCACTGAATACAATTTGCAGCGATAATCATATATCAAAAGGATTGATCTATCACAATTTCAAAAATAAAGATGAATTGTATTTAATCTGTGTGAAACAATGTTATGAAGAAATGACGAGACATATTAAGAATACAGTTTGTCATTCGGAGAGTGTGGAGGAAAAACTGAAAGAACTCTTAAATGCCCGACAGGTTTTCTTTGAAAAAAACCCGTATTATGCGCAGATTTTCTTTAATAGTGTTTTGATGCCTCCAAGGCATCTGATAAAAGAGTTGAAAGAATTGAGAGTTGGTTATGATGAGTGTTTAAAAGAACGCTATGCAGAATTACTGTTTCAGATGGAATTAAGAAAAGGGGTAAGTGTTGAGAAAGCGATTCAGTATCTGATGACAATGCAGGAAATGTATAATGGCTATTTCCGGGAGATGTATTATGAGAATGAAGATATACAAAAAGTGATCGAGACACATGAGAGCAGATTATCGGAATTATTGGATATGATCATGTACGGTATTGCAAAGAAAACGGAGGATTTCTCAGAAAATCTAAGGTGAAGATAAATATGAAGTAAGGAAGTGTAACAAAATGATTTTGATGTTTGTGAAATTGATTTTAGTTGTTATATTGGCATTTTTGGCAGGAAAGCTGATATCGAAATTGAAACTGCCCGCTATTTTAGGCTGGCTGATTGCCGGGATGCTGTTAGGACCGCATGCGTTTTCACTGATGAATCAGGAGATATTGGATGCAGGGTGGTATCAGGTTATGATTCATGTGCTGGAATGTGGTGTTGGACTTATGATCGGTACGGAATTGGTCTGGAATAAGATTAAGAAATCCGGAAAGGCGATCGTGATTACAACGCTGACACAGTCTTTGGGGACTTTTCTGGTTGTTTCATTGGTATTTGGAGTCGTATTCTATATAACAGATGTTCCATTGTATCTGTGTTTTGTTTTTGGAGGAATTGCGCTTGCAACGGCTCCCGCACCGGCACTTTCAATTGTGCGTGAGTTTAAGACGGATGGACCTGTTACGAAAACGTTGATTCCGATGGCGGCTCTGGATGATATCGTAGGCTGTGTTGTATTTTTTACAACCATCGCTGTGATCGCCGGGAAACTTTCGGCGGGAAGTATGCCGGCTTATATGATTGCTCTGGTGGTTATATTACCGCTGGTTATTGGGATTGTGTGTGGATTCCTGTCAGGATTTATCTTGAGGAGAGACAATGGTGATGGGATAAAGCTGGCATTGCTGATTGTCACCATTTTATTTACTTCTGTTGCAGGATTCTTTTTTAATAACCGTGTGATGCCGACTCCGATTTTGAATTTTATGTTGATGGGAATGGCTTTTTCGGCCACCTTTTCAAATATGATGAGTGAAAATCGGCTGGAACAGATTATGCGCGTTTTTAACAAGATATAGCAAGAATTCTCCCACCTCTTTAGGTGGCGAGATGAATTGCAAAAAAATACGAGAGAACACTTGTTCTAATGTGCCGGATGTGGTACAATATAATCA